>CAYZVN010000001.1:0-52163 GCA_964482025.1 uncultured Saccharophagus sp.
GTTTGCGCACCGTTACTCAAAGGATAGTTTATTTTTTGTCCACTGAGTTGAAGTAGCGGAAAAAATCGCTCTTAGGATCAATCACCACCAGATCCTCTTTACCCGAGAAGCTGTTGCGATAGGCGCTCAAAGAGCGCACGAACGCATAGAACTCGGCGTTTTCCCCAAAAGCCTCCGCATAGATTGCAGCGGCGCGAGCATCGCCTTCACCGCGCAGCTTCTCCGCTTGGCTGTAGGCATTCGCTTCGATCACTACCCGCTGCCGGTCGGCTTCCGCGCGGATAATCTCCGCCTGCTCGTTACCTATGGCGCGATGCTCTTTGGCTTCACGCTCGCGCTCAGCACTCATGCGTTTGAAGACCTGCTCGCTGACTTCATCCGGCAAATCGATTTTCTTGACCCGCACATCGATTACCTCAACGCCCATGCTCTCCACCGCGATCTGGTTCAATTGATCCCGCAGATCGGTCATCAACTGGTCGCGTTCGCCACTGACCACCTCCTGCAGAGATCGGGTGGCAAACTCGTTGCGCAGCCCTTCATTGATACGCTGCGCCAGCAAGCGCTCTGCGCGCTCTTGCTCACCGCTGGTGGCGGTGTAGTAACGCGTAACGTCAACAATACGCCACTTCGCATAAGAGTCGACTTCAGTACTTTTCTTCTCCACCGTCAAAAAACGCTCCGCGCGAGCTTCGAGCGTCAGAATTCGGCTATCGAAACGCCGCACCTGGTCGATAAACGGCCACTTAAAGTGCAGGCCAGTACTGACGTCGGGATTGACGACCTTACCAAAGCGCAGCAGCACGGCGCGCTCGATTTCAGTGATTATGTAGACTGACTGCGCGCCGAGGAAAACCGCGAACACGAGTACCGCAAGGCTCAACATAGCTCTCGGTGACATTAGCGACCCTCCCGACGGCGCAGGTTGTTATTGGATGACGAGTTTCCGGTCTGAAGGCGCTCGGCAACGCGCGCGGCAAGTTCGTCCAGATCCGCTGGAGCCGTGGTCACTGTGGTGCGGCGATTAGCGGCACGAGTGCTATTCTCGGTTAGCTTATCGAGCGGCAGATACATCATGTTGTTGCCGCCCTCCACATCGACTAACACTTTGGAAGCATTGGTCAGCACTTCCTCCATCGACTCCAAATACAAGCGCTCCCGCATTACCGCCGGGGCCTTGCGATATTCCTCCAACAGCGCGGTAAAACGCGCAGTCTCACCCTCTGCCTGGGCGACTACCTGATCGCGATATCCACTTGCCTCTTCCACCATGCGCTGGGCACGGCCGCGGGCACGAGGAATGACATCGTTCGCGTAACCCTGAGCTTCGTTTTTATAACGCTCCTCGTCTTCGCGCGCTTTAATCACATCGTCAAACGCCCACTGAACTTCTTTCGGCGGGTTAGTCTCTTCGATATTGACCTTCTGCACGTTGATACCCGTGGTGTACATATCCAAGTAGGACTGAAGGCGATCCTCTACTTCTATCGCAATCCGGCTTCGGCCTTCAGTCAGCACTTCGTGCATCACCGTGGAACCCACTACATGGCGCAGCGCTGAGAAAGACGCCTGCTGCAGGCTCTGCTCGGGATTTTTGGTATTGAGAACAAAATCCCGAGCACTGTCGATGCTGAACTGCACCGAGAGCTTAATATCGACGATATTCAGATCTTTCGTCAGCATCTGCTCCTTGGTACTCCAGCTGCGCACCTGAGTGACGTTCACTGTAAATACTTTATCGAGAAACGGCGGGTTCCAGCGGAAACCCGGGCCGCGGGCTTCTTTGAATTCGCCAAAGCGCAAAACGACAGCGCGCTCCTGCTCGTTGACTATGCCAATACCCTGGACGAAATAAAACAGCGCGAGGATTACCGCGACAACGCCGATGACAAAGGCGGTAGATGCCCCGCCGCCGCTGCCCGACGAGCCTCCTCTACCACCGCCGCCACCGCCTAAAAAGCGGCCGGTGAATTTGCGTATAATTTCGTCAAGGTCCGGTGGCCCGTCATTTTTACCACCGTTATTGCGATTACGATTCCCCCAGGGATCGTTATTGTTGTTACCCGGTTCATTCCAGGCCATAGGATTGCTCCGTTAAGCACTTTTAAGAGTGGATGAGTAAAAAAGCCGGCATTTTATGACATGTGGCGTGACGAAAACACCTTAGCGGCGTGCTTTGGCGTCCGTTTTAGGCATAAGCGGTTCAAGCGGCATTGGTTAGCCACTGAAGATCGCTGCGATTAACTGTCTCGGCGGCTAGAATTTTATTGAGATCCGTTTCCGGTAGGCGCAGCAACAAGACGCAACTGCCATCATCCTGATAGTGCTCCTCTATTACGGCGTTGGCTCGATGAAACCGCGCACGCAAACTGCCCATCTCGCTGCCAAGCAAAACCTGGCCTTCGAACATATTTGCGCCCAACAGTTCGACCAGCGCTTGGCGCAATGCGTCCAACCCCACTTTATTGCGTGCCGAAATCCACACCGCCACGGGCCGCCCCTGTTGGTCCCGATCGATTCGTGGCGGCATATCTTCCAGCAAATCGGTTTTGTTATAAACACAAAGCTGCGGAATTTGATCAGCGCCGATCTCTACCAGCACTTCTTGAACCTGCTCCATATTGCGCTGGCGCTCTTCCGAAGCCGCATCGACAACATGCAGCAACAGGTCAGAGTTCACCGCCTCTTCCAAAGTCGCGCGAAACGCCTCCACCAGGCGGTGGGGAAGATGGCTGATAAACCCTACTGTGTCGGCCAATACTGCAGGGCCAACACGGTCGAGCTCGATGCGGCGCATCGTCGGGTCCAAGGTCGCGAAAAGCTGATCCTGAACATAGACGTCCGCTTCCGTCATCACATTAAACAAAGTGGATTTACCGGCGTTGGTGTAACCCACCAGCGAAACCGTGGGAATGTCAGCGCGGGTGCGAGCGCGGCGCCCTTGACTCCGTTGCCGCCGTACCTTTTCCAAGCGCTTTGCAATGCTTTTAATGCGCGCGCGCAACAAGCGCCGGTCGGTTTCCAGCTGGGTTTCCCCAGGGCCGCGTAAACCGATGCCCCCTTTTTGCCGCTCCAAGTGCGTCCAGCCGCGAATCAAACGAGTGGACATGTGATGAAGCTGCGCCAGCTCAACCTGTAATTTACCCTCGTGAGTGCGCGCGCGTTGAGCAAAAATATCCAGAATCAGTCCGGTGCGATCCAGAACCCGGCATTTCAGCTCTTTTTCCAGATTGCGCTCCTGGCTGGGGGATAGCACGTGATTGAAAATCACGAGCTCGGCCTTGTGTTCATCAACAAGGCTCCGCAGCTCTTCGAGCTTTCCCGTACCGATAAAATATTTAGCATTCGGTGCCGCGCGGGCACCGGTCAGGAAGGCGACAGGATCACCTCCTGCCGAAAGGACTAGTTCTTCAAATTCACGCGGGTCGTCGGCTTCGTCCGATTGCGTAAGCTCCATGTGAACCAGAACGGCAAGTTCACCGGAGGAGGGGCGATCAAAAAACAATATCTACCTCGTTACGCTTCGCTCTCATTGTCTTCACCGGCCGCGGCCTCAGGATTCAGCATAGGCACTCGCACCGGGCGCGATGGCACAACGGTGGAAATTGCATGCTTATAAACCATCTGGCTGACAGTATTTTTCAGCAGCACGACAAACTGGTCGAAAGATTCGACCTGCCCCTGCAATTTAATGCCGTTGACAAGATAGATGGAGACCGGAATACGTTCTTTGCGCAGAACATTGAGATAAGGGTCTTGTAAGCTGTGCCCTTTTGACATGGTTATTCTCCTAGTCAGGATTAATTTTTTGATTTATTTAGGCGCATTGTCGCGCTGAAAATTAAGTTGCTATCCGCATCGGCGTAAGCAATCGAGCGTTTCAACAGACACAAAACAACACCCTAAAGTTCAGGGGTGGCCGCCATTATATGGCTCTTTGCTCCACAATATTCAAGGTCTGGCGGAAAATTTCCTCCGACGTCAGCACTTTACCCTCAACCCCCTGAATATTTACCCAGCTCAAACCATGCCAACCGCGCAGCCAGGTCAATTGACGCTTAGCGAGCTGGCGGGTAGCGGCGATGCCCCGTTCGCGCATAGTTGCCAGGTCGCACTCGCCGCTCAAGTACTGCCACACTTGGCGGTAACCCACGGCGCGCATGGACGGCATACCCTCATGCAAATCTCCGCGACCGCGCAAAGCCGCTACTTCTTCAATAAAGCCCAGTTCCAGCATTTTGTCGAATCGCGTTTCGATTCTCTGGTGCAGCAAACTGCGCTCTTGTGGTGCAACCGCAATCTGAATCCAATTGTACGCGTCCTGCACACCACCGCTGCCGCCGGTCTGCCACGCGCTCATGGGCTTACCCGAGACGCGAAACACTTCCAATGCCCGGCAGATACGTTGCGAATGGTTGGGATGCAGTCGCGCGGCGCTGAGGGGGTCAACCTTAGCCAGCTCCGCATGCATCGCCGGCCAACCGCGCTCAGCCGCTGCGGATTCTATGGCGGCACGAATGGTGGGATCGGCAGGCGGCATAGGAGAAAGCCCTTCGAGCAATGCCTTAAAGTACAGCATGGTGCCGCCAACCAGCAGCGGTGTACGCCCGGCGGCCACAATCTCCGCCATCGCGCTTTTGGCGTCGCGAACAAAGTCGGCGGCAGAATAAGTGTCAGTCGGGTCGCAGATATCGATCAGCCGGTGCGGGGCGCGGCGCAGCTCTTGCGCCGATGGTTTGGCAGTCCCTATATCCATTCCGCGATAGATCAGCGCCGAATCGACACTGATAATATCGGCGTTGAGATGTTGGTGGAGGGCAATGGCGAGATCGGTCTTGCCAGCTGCGGTCGGGCCCATCACGGCGACGGCGAGAGGTTTCACGCTTCACTGCCCCCGCATAAACAAACTGTCCAACTGCGCCAGGCTCAAAGGTACCCATGTGGGACGGCCGTGATTGCACTGGCCACTGCGCTCGGTCGCTTCCATATCGCGCAGCAAGGCATTCATTTCGGGAATGGTTAATTTGCGGTTCGCGCGGACACTGCCGTGACACGCCATAGTGCCTAATACATTGTTCATTTCATCTTTAATGCGCTGGCTCTGGCCGTGCTCAATCAGATCGGCAAGTACGTCGCGCACCAAGGTTTCCACATCGGCGCGATGCAGCAATACCGGTATCTGGCGCACCAGCAACGTCTCCGGCCCCATACGCTCAAGCGCAAAACCCAACTGGGTAAAGGCCTCCAGGTGAGCTTCTGCATAGCTCGCCTCTTTTTCACTCACCGCCAACGACTGCGGCACCAGCAACGGCTGCGACTGTATGCCGCTGACATCATACTGACACTTCATGCGTTCATACGTGATGCGCTCGTGCGCCGCATGCATATCCACCAAAATCAAACCCTGGTCGTTTTCCGCCAGTATGTAGATGCCTTTGAGCTGAGCCAGCGCAAACCCTAAGGGCGGCGCTTGCTCCTCCTCTGTCGCGGTCAGCGGAGCCGCCGCCAGCGGGGCGAGCGGCGTGGTCAGCCGCTGATAGGTCTGCATTTGTTCGGCCACCGAAAATTCTGGCGAGGCCGCGGGCACAGGTCGCTGCGAAGAAAAATTAAAGGGCGTCTGGCGCGGCTCGGCCGAAGGCTGAGGGGCTGGGGCCGGCATTAGTCGGGACATGGGCGCGCTGACACCGACCGCAGACGCCTGGGGACGCACATCCGCCAACGCTTTATGTAACGAGCGGAAAATAAAATCATGGACCAAACGGGAGTCGCGAAAGCGCACTTCGTGTTTGGTCGGGTGCACGTTGACATCCACGGATGCCGGGTCAATGGTCAAATACAGTACGTAGGCCGGGTGGCGACCGTGATACAGCACGTCCTGATAGGCTTGGCGCACCGCATGAGTAACGAGTTTGTCGCGGATCGAGCGGAAGTTGACGTAAAAATGCTGCAGATCGGCCTGACTGCGAGAAAAGGTCGGCAGCGCCACCCACCCCCATAGGCGCAAACCGGCGCGCTCGAAGTCCACATAGACCGCACTTTCCATGAATGCAGGCCCGCAAATCTGCGCCACCCGCCGCTCCTGCTCGGGCTGACTCTGGGCGGGGCGCCAGGAGTGCACAACTCGGTTGTTGTTTTTTAAGGAAAAGCCGGCGGCAAAGTTGGCTAACGCCAGGCGCTTCACCACCTCCTCAATGCGCGCATACTCGGTGGCCTCTGTGCGCAAGAATTTGCGCCTTGCGGGGGTGTTGAAAAAGAGATCACGCACCTCCACCGTCGTGCCCGCCGGATGCGCAGCCGGGCTGACTTCCGCTGCCATATCGCGCCCCTCCACCTTAACGGCCCAAGCGCAGTCCTGCTCGGCGGTATTGCTGATGAGCTGCAGTCGCGATACGGAGCTGATACTCGCTAAGGCCTCCCCGCGAAAGCCCAGAGTAGCCACGGCTTCCAAATCATCCAGATCGCGAATTTTACTGGTGGCATGGCGAGATAACGCCAAGTGCAGATCATCCCGGCTAATGCCGGAGCCGTTGTCGCGGACGCGCATAAGTTTGACGCCGCCGGCCTCCACCTCGACCTCCAGTTGCGCAGCGCCAGCATCAAGGCTGTTTTCCAGCAGTTCTTTAATGACAGAAGCAGGACGTTCGACCACCTCTCCGGCGGCTATCTGGTTGGAGAGGCGGGGACTGAGCAGTTGAATCTTCGGCATAGAGACCCGGGGTAAAAAGGATCATTGTCCCGCCGGCCTTCGAGGGGTGCAAGTCCAAGCGGCTCAGCCGGCGGGAATCACCAGTTTCTGGCCCACCCGAATCACCGCAGAGGCTTGCAGACCATTGTGCTCTAGCAGCTTGGTAAGACTGACATTGTGGCGCTTCGCAATGTCCGAGAGCGTGTCGCCCCGCGCAATAGTGTAGTGCTGCTGCGAGCCGCCTCCTCGCGCCTTGGTCCAGGCGATATAGGAGCCAGGCGGCGGCACATCGTAAAAATAATCTTTAATGCCTCTGAAAATCGCCTCGGCGAGGAATCGACGGTGGCTCGGAGTATTGAGTTTTTGCGCCTCTTGCGGATTGGAGATGAAGCCCGTCTCCACCAGGATCGAAGGCACGTCGGGGGACTTGAGCACCGCAAAGCCCGCCTGCTCCACCTGTTTTTTGTGCAGCTTGGTGATCTTGCCCATTTCGCGCAGCACCCGGTCACCCACCTGCAGGCTGTTGGTCAGCGTCGCGGTCATCGACAGATCCACCAACACCCCCGCGAGCACATTGTCGACGTCGCTTAAGCTGACGCCGCCCACGCCACCGATCAAGTCGGCTTCATTTTCTTTCTGCGCTAGGAAACGGGCCGATTCACTGGTGGCGCCGCTGCGGGACAGCGCAAATACCGAAGCGCCGCTGGCTTGAGGGTTTTTGAAGGCGTCCGCATGCACAGAGACAAACAAGTCGGCGCGCAGTTGGCGCGCCTTGTCGCGACGGGTGTGGAGCGGAATGTAGTAATCCCCAGTGCGCACCAAATGGGCTTTGTAGCCGGGCTCGCGATTGATCATATCCACCAGCTGCTGACTGATCGCCAGCACCACTGCCTTCTCCATAATGCGACCCGGCCCCACAGCGCCCGGATCTTCACCTCCATGGCCGGCGTCTACCGCGATGATAATGTCGCGCTTTTCAGGGATCAGATCCGCCAAATCCTGTGCCACTCGATCAGGCCGGCCGGTGGTCGGTGCCGAGGCCGCGGCTGCAGCCGCAGGCGCATCTTTGTCGAATAGGTCCACCACCAGGCGGTCGGCTTTGTCGCCATGCTTTGGCAAAACAAAACTGCGCGGTGTGACGCTTGCGCTAATGTCCAGCACCACGCGCAGACCACCAGATCTGTCACCGTAGCGCACGCCGGTCACTGGCGTATTCGCCAAGGCAGGCTTTTCGAGATTGGCCGCCACTGTCGCTTTATCGACATCGATGACCACCCGAGAGGGACCGTCGAGGGTAAACATTTTATGGGAGACCGGCGCACTGAGATCAAACACCAGCCGCGTACTATCCGGCGCTCGCCAAACTCGCACTCCCTCAATTCGCGCCTGAGCCGCCCAAGACGTTTGTGCAAGCCAAATTAATAGAATCCCCACTGCCGCGCGTAACATTCGCTTCCTCTCCTTATGATCGAGCAATCAATGACTGCATGATGGCGTCACCCCGGACACTGGACGATTGCAGACGCGCGAGCCGTCCGGTACCACTTACCGTCAACTCGATCGCCAAGTCCGGCTTTGGCAAAACACCCGCACCACGGTTCGGCCATTCCACGATGCACAGATTTTGCTCTAAAAAATAGTCTCTTATGCCCATGTATTCCAGTTCTTCCGGGTCGCCCAAGCGATATAGGTCGAAGTGAAACACCCTGATTCCCGCCAGTTCATAGGGTTCCACCAGGGTATAAGTCGGGCTTTTCACCGCCCCCTCGTGCCCTAATCTGTGCAACAGGCCCCGCGTCAAAGTCGTCTTACCCGCGCCCAGGGTACCCTCAAGAAAGACAACGCCGCCTGAACGTAACAACTCGGCGAGGCGGGCGCCCAAGCCTTCTGTCGCCAAAGTGTCTGTCAACTGGAAGCTTAGGTTAGCGAGCGTCATGTTTTTAGTAACTCTCGTACATAAGGAATAAGTTCTGCGGCCTGTAATCCCGCCTGCCCCGTCTCCTCTACCGCAAGATCGGCTGCCTCTCCGTGCAAACAGACACTGAGCTGAGCGGCCGCCAGTGGCGCGAGGCCCTGTGCCATAAAGCTGCCGATCAAACCCGCCAGTACATCCCCGCTTCCGGCGGTTGCCAGCCCCGGATTGCCGACCTTAGCCAAATAGACGCCGTCAGCATTCGCGAACAAGGTGCCGGCGCCCTTCAATAAAATCACTCCGCCGTAGGTTTTTTGCAGCTGGGTGACCGCTGCCACGCGGTCGCGCTGCACATCTTGTGTGGTGCACTGCAACAGCCGCGCCGCTTCGCCCGGATGAGGTGTCATGACCCACTGCTGATGATCCGGTAGCGGCAAACGCCCCTCCGCCAAAATATTTAAGGCGTCGGCGTCCAACACTAGCGGTTGGCCGCCCTGCAGAGCTTGCTGCAGTAATTGTTCGGACCAGGGGGTGCGCCCCAAGCCAGGGCCGACCACCAACACATCGGGACGGGACATATGAGGCTCCAGTTCCTGGCCCGACGGCACTCCTATCACCATTAATTCTGGGCGTCGTACCAGGGCGGCGGTGACATGCTGAGGACGGGTGGCTAGAGATACCAAACCGGCACCGCTCATAGCCGCTGCCTCCGCCGCGAGAATGGCCGCACCGCCATAACCCAAGTCGCCGCCGATCACCATCACATGGCCGAAGGTACCCTTATGGGCATCTTCGGTGCGCTCTGGAACGAGAGGCAATAGCTCAGGCAGGGCAACCCGCCGCGCAGTTGCCGGCAGACCGGTAAAAAGTGCATCGGGCAAGTCGAGCGTCGCGATCGCCACTTGACCGCATAGGGCTGGACCGCGCCCGGTGTAAAGGCCGACTTTGGCAGCGATAAAGCTGAGGGTATGGGTGGCGCGAACGGCACAGCCCAATTCCGCGCCGCTGTCCGCACAGAGGCCGGAGGGCAAATCCAGGGCGAGAACCGGTAGCTCGCAACTGTTGATCCAGCGAATTGCTGCGGCGGCCGAGCCGCGCACCGGGGTGCGCAAACCAATGCCTAAGAGCGCATCGATCACCACAGCGTCCTGCGGTGGGTCTATAGTGTCGCTAAAAGCGCGCATCTCGACACCGGCCTGCTGAGCTTCTTGATAGGCACTGAGGGCAGCGCCGCTCAGCTGCTCCGGCGCCGTAATATAGAACACTTGCACTTGGTGTTGGCGCTGCGCGGCCAAGGTCGCAAATACATAACCATCGCCCCCATTGTTGCCGCCGCCACACATCACCAACCATCGGCGATTGGTCGGCCAAAGCGCGCAAGCATGGGCAAAGGCGGCGCTCGCCGCGCGCTTCATCAAGTCAAAGCCGGGAATACCCTGCTCGTGAATCGCCCGACGATCCAATTCGCGGATTTGGTCGCCGGTGTAAAGATTGTTGGTTAAGCTATGAGCCATGGCGTGCTTCGCAGAAAATGGGCGGAGATAAGCGCCGGAATTGTACAGGATTTCGCTTTTTGTTATGTCACAGACCTCCAGCTTCGCCGGCCTTGCGCGGCAAATTCACCTTTGGGCAGCGGACTTGGGTTTCGCCCAGGTGGGCATATGCGACACGGATCTGCGCGTGCAAAAAGAACCCTTGGAGTCGTGGCTCGCCGAGGGCTATCACGGGGATATGGATTGGTTGGCGCAAAACCAGGACAAACGCCTGAATCCTGCACTTATGGTGGACGGTGCTGTGCGCGCAATTTCAGTGCGTATGAACTATCTGCCCGGTGACACCCGCCAGATCCAAGTGCTCAAAGACCCCACCAAAGCCTATATCTCCCGCTATGCCCTGGGACGGGACTACCACAAACTGATGCGCAAGCGCTTGGCCCAGCTGGCGGACAAGATCCGCCAGGCGGCGGAGCCACTGATGCCGGTCAACCAGCGTCCTTTTGTCGATAGTGCACCGGTGCTAGAGCGCCCGCTGGCCGTGAAGGCGGGGCTTGGCTGGGCAGGCAAACACACCTTGGTTATTCATCGCGAGGCGGGCAGTTGGTTTTTTCTCGGCGAGATTCTCACCAATGTTCCTCTGCCCACCAATGCCGATATCGCCAGCGATTTGTGTGGCGACTGCAATGCCTGCTTAAAGGTGTGTCCAACCGACGCCTTTCCGCAGCCCTATGTACTCGACGCGCGGCGCTGTATTTCCTATCTAACCATCGAAAATAAAGGGCCTATACCCGAGGAATTTCGCTCGGCCATTGGCAATCGCGTGTTTGGCTGTGATGACTGCCAGGCCATTTGCCCCTGGAACAAATTCGCTCACTTCACTCAGGAGCAGGATTTCCACCCCCGCCACGGTTTGGCCGACAGCGATCTGCTGCAGCTGTTTTTGTGGGACGAGGCGACATTTTTGCGCAATACCGAAGGCTCGCCGATTCGCCGTGCCGGCTACGAGCGCTGGCTGCGCAACCTCGCGGTGGGTTTGGGCAATGCGCCCAGCGATCCGGCGATTATTGCCGCGTTAGTAGAGCGGCGAGCGTCCGCCTCGGCGCTGGTGCAAGAGCATATCGACTGGGCCTTGCAACAGCAGCAGAATCCGCACCTGCGCGGCCCCCGCAAACTGCGGCGCAAGCGCGCGGCGGAAGAGGCTAAGCCGGCGCGGCGCTGATTAGCCGCGCAGCATCTGGGTACGGTAATAGCGCAGCTCGGCAATGGAATCGCGAATATCGTCCAGCGCCAAGTGACTGCTGTCCTTACTAAAGCCTGCAAATACGTCCGGATACCAGCGGCGCGCCAGTTCTTTAAGGGTCGAGACATCCAGATTGCGATACATGAAATACGCTTCCAACCTGGGCATATAGCGCGCTAAAAAGCGGCGGTCCTGACAGATGGAGTTGCCGCACATAGGCGACTTGCCGGCGGGCACCCACTGGGCGAGAAAATCCAGGGTTGCCTGCTCCGCTGCGCGGGTGGTCACGCTGCTGCTGCGCACCCGGTCCGTCAGCCCCGAGCCGCCATGTTGCCGGGTATTCCACTCATCCATGCCCGCGAGCGCCGCATCGCTTTGGTGAATCGCCATAACCGGCCCCTCAGCCAGGATATTCAGCTGGGCGTCGGTCACCACTGTGGCAATTTCGATGATGAGGTCGCGCTCGGGGCTCAGCCCGGTCATTTCCAAATCGATCCAAATAAGATTGTCGTTATCCATTGGCATAGGGCTTGGCTCACTCTGCTGTCTCGGGGAAGGGAACTTACTCTACAATACCGACCACTTTAGGGCGATTCGGCAAGTGTGGCCGAGATGCCGAACCGGTACAAGCCGGCCCCTTTCATCACCTAACGGCGGATCTACTTTGAGTAAACGCAGGCTGTCGAAACAACAGATCGAACGAGTCCAACGGCGTCGCTCTGCCGCTGCCAGAACACCGCGCACGCCACTGGAGGACGATCAGCTCGGCCCCGAGCGGGCGGGCTTGATTCTCTGCCATTACGGCAAGCAGGCGGATGTGGAGTGCGCCGACGATCAAACCGTCATCCGCTGCCACCTGCGCGCCAACCTCGGCAATTTGGCTGCCGGGGATCGCGTCTTGTGGCGCGCAGGGGCAGACGGTGGTGTGGTCACCGCACTCTTTCCCCGCGACTCCGAACTCCACCGGCCCGATAGTTTTGGCAATCTCAAGATCGTCGCCGCCAATGTCTCTCGTATGGTGGTGGTGCTGGCACCCGAGCCCGAGCCACACGCGAACCTTATCGATCGCTATTTGGTGGTGGCCGAGACCCTTAAGCTGGAGCCCTTATTGTTGCTTAATAAGAGCGATCTCGTCTCCGCCGATAGCCCACTGCCGGAGCTGCTCGCCGGCTATAGTCGCTTGGGTTACAGCACCTTGCAGGTATCCGCTCGCAGCGAAGCGGGTATGGCAGAGCTGCGCGAGCACTTGAGTAGCGGTATCAGTATCTTCGTCGGCCAATCGGGGGTGGGGAAATCGTCGGTCATTCAGGCACTTCTGCCCGATCATGACATCAAAATCGGCGCCCTGTCTGAACAGGAGCAAAAAGGCCGCCACACCACCACCTACGCGCGGCTTTATCACTTCCCTTTCGGCGGTGACTGCATAGACTCGCCCGGTATTCGCGAGTTTGGCCTGTGGCATATGTCGGCCGGGCAGGTGGCGGAGGGCTTTCGCGAATTCCGCTCTCACGTGCTCTCTTGCCGCTTCCGCAACTGCAGCCATCACCACGAACCCAATTGCGCATTACGGGACGCCGTGCAACGGGGAGAGGTAAGCGGCGAACGTTTCCAGAGTTACCAGCAGATCATCGCCAGTTTGGACGCGGTCGAGGTCCGCTCCGACTAGGCCCGCCACTCATTTTTTTAGACCCACGGTTTTTGTTATGAATCGAACCCTTTTTATTGCCTTACAACGTCTAACCCCTCAGCACCTGCTGTCCCGCGCCGCAGGGCTTTTGGCCAATACCACAAACCCCACCATTAAAAATATGTTTATTCGCTGGTTTATTCAGCGCTACCAAGTGGATATGTCGCAAGCCCTGGAGGAAGACCCCAGCGCTTACGCTAATTTCAATGCGTTTTTTACCCGTGCGCTCAAGCCTGGCGCACGGGTAGTGGACGCCCGCCCCGACACTGTCATTTCCCCGGCGGACGGCGCGGTGAGCCAGTTGGGCGCCATTGAAGCGGGGCGCGTGTTTCAGGCCAAGGGGCAAAGCTTTTCGGTGGAGGAGTTGCTGGGGGGGAATGCAGCGGCGGCCAGCGCTTATACCAACGGCAGTTTTATTACGGTGTACTTATCACCGCGGGATTATCATCGCGTGCATATGCCTTTCGCCGGCACCTTAACCAAGATGACCTATGTGCCCGGCGACCTTTTTTCGGTGAATACCGTTACTGCCGAAGAGGTGCCGCGCTTATTTGCCCGCAATGAGCGCGTCGTCTGCCATTTTGAAACCCGTGTCGGCCCCATGGTGGTGGTGTTGGTGGGCGCGATGATTGTCGCCAGTATCGAAACCGTCTGGGCAGGTGTAGTCGCGCCTCTGTCACGCAAAGTGACGACCACGGACTACGCACCCAAACCCGTCTATCTCGACAAAGGCGATGAATTAGGCCGCTTCTTGCTTGGTTCCACTGCGATTGTGCTGTTCCCTCAAGGGGCGCTGAATTGGCAAGCGGAGCTCGCCGCTACCAGCCCCGTGCAAATGGGTCAGCCGCTCGGCCGCGTGGCAGTTGATGGCAAGGCAAGCGCGCTCGACTTAGCCGCCGAATAAGGAGGCGATGCGCGAGCGATTCTTAAGGAAGGAGAGGATCTTGTTTCCGGAACGGTTCAGCAGGTACTGGTCGCGCACTGCGGCGATATCCACTCCGTGGGCACCGGGCTCTAAATCCTGAAGGATTTCGATGCGCTCGAGCTCGCTGGGGTGGGCCTTGCCGGAGTCGATCCGCGCCTGCTTTTCCCGGTCGTCTTCTGCCATATCCAGAAAAACCGGCTGATCCAATAAGCGCTTATAGGCGTCAGCGACGATCATCACTCGCGGCTTGAGGCGCCGCTGGAAGTTTTGCTCCACCACGACTGCTACTTCACCCGTATTGAGTTCCACCAGAGTGCCGGTGGGGTACAAGCCAATAGCGCGAATAAATTCGACGACCAGGTCGGACTGAAACTCCACATCGCGCAACTCATAGAGTCGCGCCACTGCTTTCGACGGCGACAGCGGATGCAGTTGCCCTCGGGGGTTGGTGACCTCGTCGTAGAAGGTGACAATACCGGCGATTTTGCCCAGCAGGGGAATCCGATCGCCCCGCAAACCTTCGGGAAAGCCAGCGCCATTAATCCGCTCGCGGTGTGTTTTCACCACCGACGTCACGCGCGGTTTAATATCCGGCATTTTGCGCAGTATCTCTACGCCATAGTCGACAAACTTCTCGTACGCCTCCTGCTCCGTCCGGGTGCGCTCCGCGCTCTCGATCAGGTGCCGAGGCAAACGTGTTTTGCCTATGTCCTTTAGCAGTATGCCCATGGCGAGCACATCCAGGTCCATCTTGCTCAGGCCGATATGACGCCCGTACAAAATGCCCCAAACGGCAGAACGCACCGCATGGCTGTAGGTGTACTCGTCTTTCTGGCGCACCCGGCTCAGCCAAGTGAAGGCGTCGGGGCTGCGCAAAACGCTGTCCACCATTTCGCTCGCCGCCCGCTTGGTCTCATGCAGGGGCACGGAATTGTGGTCTTTTTCGATCTGTTGCAGCACTTTGCTGAGGGCGCCAGACACCTCGCGATGCAGCCCCTTGGCCTTCTCGATCTCTTTCTGGATCGGTACAGTTGGCACCGGGTAGACATTTTCGCGAATCTTGATCGGCGCAACATCGACGACCGGCGCTGAAGACGCTGCGCGATAGTCTTTGCGCACAGGTCCTGTGGGCCCGCGGGTTAGCGTTTTAAGATTGGTTTTGAGCGGGGCGTTGCCCTTGATGACATCGATGTAGACGTGACGGCAATGCGCTTTGAGTTCACGGATTTCGTCCAGGTCGCGAACATAGAAGCCTTGCAGCGGGAAGGGGGTCTGGGTCCACGGGCGATCAAGTCCGGAGATAAACATGCCAATGGTGACTTCATTGACATCCAGTTTAAATTGCTTAATACCCAAAGCCTCTACCTCTCCCACAAAAGCGACTGCAATCCGCTCAATAGTGGTCATTGAGCGGCCGAGCTGATTATAAACTAGGCACTTGGAGGTCGATTAGGTTGCTTGGCACAAAATTTAAGCAATGCAAACAAGCGCAACACATCACTGTGAACTGAGTGGCCTAAGCCGGGTAGCTTAGGCCTGGGAGATTAGTGATATTGCGCTGACAACTCATGCACGGCATTGATAAACGCACCAGCATGCTCAGGGTCAACCTCCGGTGTTATCCCGTGTCCCAAATTGAAAACATGACCCGAGCCGGAGCCATATGACTGCAGAATGCGGCCAACTTCGGTGCGAATTCGCGCGGGACTGGCGTAGAGAATAGCGGGATCCATATTGCCTTGCAACGCAACACGGTCGCCAACTCGCGCACGGGCAGCGCCTATATCGGTGGTCCAATCCAAGCCCAAAGCTTGTACGCCGGTTTCCACCATAGGCTCCAACCATTGACCGCCGCCTTTGGTGAAGAGAATGATCGGCACAGGTCGGCCCTCGTGCTCGCGAATCAGCCCCTGCACAATTTTTTGCATAGGCTTGAGGGAGTATTCGAGGTAGGCGTCATGTGCCAAAGCACCGCCCCAAGAATCGAAGATCTGCACCGCTTGCGCACCCGCCAGAATCTGCTGATTGAGGTAGTCCGTCACCGACTCACTGAGTTTGTCTAATAAGATTTGCATCAACTCGGGTTTGTCATAGGCCAGCGCCTTAGCCTTGCGGAAATCTTTGCTGGAGCCACCTTCGATCATGTAAGTGGCCAGCGTCCAGGGGCTGCCGGAGAAGCCGATCAGCGGCACTCGGCCGTTGAGTTCACGGCGGATAGTGGCCACCGCATCGGTGACGTAAGACAAGTCTTTTTGGGTATTCACCACCGGCAGCGCTTCTATGTCGGCGGCGGTATTCAGCGGTTTGCGAAAGCGCGGTCCTTCACCCTCTTCGAAATAGAGTCCCAAGCCCATGGCATCGGGAATCGTCAAAATGTCGGAAAACAGAATGGCCGCGTCCAGGGGGTAACGCTCTAAGGGCTGCAAGGTGACCTCACACGCCATTTGCGGGTTTTTGCAAAGATCCATAAAGCTTCCGGCGTGCGCGCGGCTGGCGCGATACTCCGGCAGATAACGGCCCGCTTGGCGCATCATCCACACCGGCGTCACATCCACGGGCTGGCGCATGAGGGCGCGAAGGAAGCGATCATTTTTCAGCTCTGCCATAAGAAACTCCTGCCTGTCTTGTCATACTTTGAGAATCACGCAGGGGCAAAGCCGCTGCTGTTTATAGGTCCAAATAATCCATTATACCCTCCGCCGCGCTGCGGCCCTCCCAAATTGCTGTCACCACCAAATCGGACCCGCGCACCATATCACCCCCAGCGAAGACTTTGGGATTGGTCGTCTGGAATTTGTAGCTTTGCTGCTCCGGCGCGATCACGCCGCCCCAGTCGTTGATGCCGATGCCGTAGTCGGCAAACCAGGGAGCGGGGTTGGGGCGAAAGCCGAAGGCGATCAATACTACATCTGCCGCCAGCACTTCTTCACTTCCCGGCACAATCTCGGGGCGGCGCCGACCATTGGCGTCGGGCTCGCCCATGCGGGTGGTGACCACTTTAACACCTTCCACTTTTTGATCGCCGACGATGGCCACCGGCTGGCGATTAAAGAGAAACTGCACGCCTTCCTCGCGCGCATTGGCCACTTCTCGTCGCGACCCCGGCATGTTTTCCTCGTCGCGGCGATACGCGCAGGTCACGCTGGCCGCCCCCTGACGAATAGAGGTGCGGTTGCAATCCATAGCGGTATCGCCACCGCCCAAGACCACCACGTTTTTGCCCTTAACGCTGATAAAGTCGGCGGGATCTTTTTCGAAACCCAGATTGCGATTGACGTTGGCAATAAGGAACGGCAGCGCATCGTGAACCCCCGGCAGATCTTCACCGGGGAAGCCACCTCTCATGTAGGTGTAAGTGCCCATCCCTAAAAATACCGCATCATACTCGGCAAGCAGAGTGGCCATGCTGATGTCTTTGCCCACTTCGGTGTTCAGGCGAAATTCCACTCCCATCTCTTCGAACACCTGGCGGCGACGCGCCATCACGCTTTTTTCCAGTTTGAACTCGGGAATACCAAAGGTGAGCAAACCGCCAATTTCGGGATAGCGATCGAACACTACCGGGGTTACCCCGTTGCGCACCAGGACGTCTGCACAACCCAGCCCGGCGGGGCCGGCGCCGATGATGGCCACTTTTTTCCCGGTGGCGACCACCTTGGACATGTCCGGCTTCCAGCCGAGCGCGAAGGCGGTATCGGTAATGTATTTTTCCGCACTGCCGATGGTCACCGCGCCGAACCCGTCGTTGAGCGTGCAAGCACCTTCGCACAGACGATCTTGAGGACAGACGCGGCCGCACACTTCCGGCAAGGTGTTGGTCTGATGCGCCAAGTCCGCGGCCGCTAAAATATTGCCCTCAGCAATCAGCTTCAGCCAGTCGGGAATATAATTGTGAACCGGGCATTTCCATTCGCAGTAGGGGTTGCCACAGGAGAGACACCTATGGGATTGGCCTTCCGCTTGATCCTTGGAAAACGGCTGGTAGATCTCCACGAACTGGTGTTTGCGAGTCTCCAGATCCTTTTTATCCGGATCCTGTCGGCCCACATCGAGGAATTGAAAATCGTTGTGTAAACGCTCTGCCATAGTCTTATCTCAAATACTCACTTGTGCGTTGCCGACACATAGCGAAAAACGACGGAATTACCCCGCACCCTATCGCGGTTACTCACCGCGATTGCGAAAACTGGTCAATAGGCTGTTGAGGCTTGCCGCTTTCGGTTTAACCAGCCAGAAACTGCCGATGTAGCGACCAAAGTTGTCCAACAATTCCTGCCCCCAAGCACTGCCCGTCTCCTCAACAAATTCACGAATAATGCCGCGCAGATGGTTGCGGTGAGCTTCTAGCTGCTCGGTGTTGATACGGGTAATGTCCACCAACTCGTGGTTGTAGCGATCGACGAAGCGGTTGTTGCGATCCAGCACATAGGCAAAGCCGCCGGTCATGCCGGCACCGAAATTCACTCCGGTATCACCCAGCACTGTCACCACACCACCGGTCATATATTCGCAGCAGTGATCACCCGCACCTTCCACCACCACATGGGCGCCCGAGTTGCGCACGGCGCAGCGCTCGCCCGCTTGACCGGCCGCGAACAGCTTGCCGCCGGTGGCGCCGTAGAGGCAGGTATTGCCGATAATGGTCGTGTCCTGACTGGCAAAACTGGAGTTGCGCGGCGGGCGGATCACAATCTTGCCGCCGGCCATGCCTTTGCCGACGTAATCATTAGCGTCGCCCTCGAGGTACAGCTCCAGGCCACCGGCATTCCACACGCCAAAACTCTGCCCCGCGACACCCTGGAAGTGGATGCGAATGGGGGCATCTTCCATTCCGGTATCGCCGTGGTGTTTGGCAATTTCACCGCTGATGCGCGCACCTATAGAGCGGTCGCAGTTGGTGATGGTGTAGTTAAACTCGCCGCCGGTTTTGGCTTCGATGGCGGGCAGTATGTCGGCGATCATGCGCTCGGCCATCAAGCCGCGATCAAAGGGCTCGTTGCGGGCGACACCGCAAAACTGGGGTTTGCTGCACAGCAAATCGTCGGTGTACACGATCGGCCCCAAATCGAGTTTGGCCTGACGCGCAGTTTCGCCTTCGACCACTTCGAGCAGGTCCACCCGGCCAATCAACTCGCGCAGTGAGCGAACCCCGAGAAGCGCCATCCACTCGCGGGTTTCCTGGGCGACAAAGGTGAAGAAGTTCTTCACCATCTCGACGGTCCCGATATAGTGATCTCGGCGCAGCCGGTCCTGCTGAGTTGCCACCCCTGTGGCGCAGTTATTGAGGTGGCAGATACGCAGGTACTTGCAGCCCAAGGCGACCATAGGCGCAGTGCCAAAACCAAAACTTTCCGCGCCCAAAATTGCGGCTTTGACAACGTCGAGACCCGTTTTCAGACCGCCATCGGTCTGTACGCGCACCTTGTCGCGCAAGTCGTTGGCGCAGAGGGTCTGGTGGGTTTCTGACAGGCCCAACTCCCACGGCGATCCCGCGTAGCGAATCGAGGTAAGGGGGCTGGCGGCAGTGCCGCCGTCATAGCCCGAAATGGTGATCAGATCCGCGTAGGCTTTCGCGACCCCGGCGGCAATGGTCCCCACTCCAGGGCGGGAGACTAACTTTACGGAAACCAGCGCCTGGGGATTGACTTGCTTTAAGTCGAAAATCAGCTGCGCCAAATCTTCAATCGAGTAAATATCGTGATGTGGCGGCGGCGAAATTAGGGTGACACCCGGCACCGAGTAGCGCAATCGGGCAATAAGTGCGTTGACCTTGCCGCCGGGCAACTGCCCACCTTCGCCCGGTTTGGCGCCTTGGGCGATTTTGATTTGCAGCACTTCGGCGTTGACCAGATAGGCCGGCGTTACGCCAAAGCGGCCAGAGGCGACCTGCTTGATTTTGGAGACCTTGACGGTGCCGTAGCGCGCAGGATCTTCGCCGCCTTCGCCGCTGTTAGAGCGACCGCCGAGACTGTTCATGGCTTCCGCCAAAGCCTCGTGCGCCTCTGGAGATAAGGCGCCCAAAGACATACCGGCAGAATCGAAGGATTTGAATAAAGCTTCCACCGGCTCAACCTGATCCAACGGAATGGGGGTAATGTCGGCGCGAATTTTCAGCAGGTCGCGCAAGGTTGCCACCGGACGGTTGTTGACCAGCGCAGCGTAATCGCGCCAAGTGGCATAGTCGCCGCTTTGCACCGCAGCGTGCAGTGTTTGCACGACATCGGGGTTGTAGGCGTGATACTCCTGCCCGTGCACATACTTGAGCAGCCCCCCATGGCTAATCGGCTTGCGGGCTTTTTGCGCGAGGGCCGCCAGCTCTTTTTGATCCGCCTCAAGGTCGTCAAAATCCGTTCCCTGAATCCGGCTGGGCGTCCCCGCAAAACAGGTCGTCACAACTTGCTCACTGAGGCCGATCGCCTCAAAGAGTTGCGCCCCCCGATAGGACGCCACCGTGGAAATACCCATTTTGGAGAGGATTTTAAGCAGTCCCTTCTCGATCCCTTTCACATAATTTTTGTAGGCGGTGTTGATATCCACCAACAAATCGCCCGCTTCTACCAAGTGATTGATGATGTAGTAGCTCAGATAGGGGTAAACCGCCGTAGCGCCGTAGCCGATCAGGGCCGCAAGGTGATGTGGATCGCGGGCAGTGGCGGTCTCGACAATAATATTGGCATCGCAGCGCAGTCCCTCGCGAGTGAGGCTGTGATGGACGGCACCGGTGGCCAAAAGCGCATGAATCGGCAGCACACCATGGGTGAAACCCAAGTCCGACAGCACGATCAACACCTCCCCACGGCGCACGCCCGCGCTCACATCGGCGACCAGATCCGCAAGCGCTTGCTCAAGGTTCTTTACGCTGGGGTCGTATTGCAGACTGTATCGGCCTATAGCGTAGCGATTTGGGTCCACCGCCATAAGCGAGCGGTACTTGGCCGGTGACAGCACCGGGCTGCTGAGGATAATCCGTTCGGCGTGATCTTCGGTTTCGGTAAATACCGGCTGCTCGCGGCCCAAGCAGGTTTCCAGTGACATGACGATCGCCTCCCGCAAGGGGTCGATCGGCGGGTTGGTGACCTGCGCAAATTGCTGGCGGAAATAGTCGTACAGCACCCGGTGCTTTCGCGACAGCACCGCCATGGGCGTGTCATCTCCCATAGAGCCAACCGCTTCCTGGCCCGACTCAGCCAGCGGACGCACCACTTGGTCACACTCCTCGAAGGTGGCGTGGTACATCTTCATGTAGGCTTTGACTTCTTCCGAGGTCAGACCATTTTCAGCAACATCTACCGCCAAGCTGGACTCGATGCGCACGGCACGCTTTTTCAACCATTCTTGGTATGGGCGAGTCTTCTTAAGTTGCTCGTCGATATCCGCCGTGTGATGCAATTGTCCGGTATGAGTGTCCACGGAGAGGATTTGGCCGGGGCCCAAGCGTCCTTTGGCGACAACATTCTCGGGGGCGTAGCGATAAACACCGATTTCCGAGGCGACCGTAATGACATCGTCCTTGGTAATCACCCAGCGGGACGGGCGCAAGCCGTTGCGGTCCAGTGTGCAGACCGCGTAGCGACCATCGGTGATCACCAGACCGGCGGGGCCATCCCAAGGCTCTATGTGCATAGAGTTGTATTCGTAGAAGGCCTTGAGGTTCTCATCCATGGTCTCCACATTCTGCCAGGCCGGCGGTACCAGCATGCGGATTGCTTTGTGCAGATCCATGCCGCCGGTCAACAGCACCTCCAACATATTATCGAGGCTCGATGAGTCGGAGCCCTCGCTATTTACGAGGGGCGAGATTTCCTGAAGGTTGGGGAAATATTCGTTTTGGAACTTCGCGGTGCGCGCCACCGCCCAATTGCGGTTGCCTGTTACCGTGTTGATCTCACCGTTGTGAGCCAACATGCGGAACGGTTGTGCCAGCGGCCAGCGAGGCATGGTATTGGTGGAAAAACGCTGGTGAAATACGCAGATAGCGGTCGCTAGGTTCTCATCGGCCAAATCCGGATAAAAGCGCGGCAAATCCACCGGCATCATCAGGCCTTTGTAGGAAAGTACGGTGGCAGACAAGCTAGCGACATAGAACGCCGTGTCGCCGGCCAAGCGCTTCTCAGCCAAACGGCGCGCGATAAACAGCTTGGCATTGAGTTCGTGATCACTCACCGCGTCACTGTTGATGAACACGTGATAGAAATCCGGGACACTGCTGCGGGCGATTGGCCCCAAGCAGCTTTCGTCGGTCGGCAGTTTGCGCCAGCCGATATTCGTCAGCCCTTGGCTAGCCAGCGCCTCGGCCATGACATTCTGAGCCTGGGCGCACAGGTCCGCATCGCGGCTCATCATAATGGCGCCGACGCCGTAGCGTTGCGACAGCGGAAAGTCGGCGTCGCGCTCGGCCACCAAGCGCAAAAACGCATCGGGCTTTTGTATCAATAATCCACAACCATCACCGGTCTTGCCGTCTGCTGCAATACCACCGCGATGGGTCATGCACGTCAGAGCTTCGATTCCGGTTTTCAACAATTTATGACTGGGCCGGCCCTTGAGATGGGCAATCAAACCAAAGCCGCAGTTGTCTTTAAACTCGTCTAACCGGTAGAGACCTGTATTCATAGGCTGCTTCACTTCATTCGAACAAACGTTGTTAGGCGCATTCAGACGCCGCTCCTTATTGCGACAGCCGAGAATGCAAACTTGAAGTGGGTCACTGAAGACAGGCAAATCTTTCAGACAAAAAAGCCCCTGACGAAAGGGGCTTGTCTAAAGGCCTAACATATTGGCTGGCGCCAACATATGGGCTTGTCGGATCACGCGGGGCGCTTTGTCTGCGCGCAAGTTACGGGGTATTGCGGAGCTCCTGATGGATCTGCTCAATTCTTTTTGGCCAAGGCCCGCCTTCCTGTTGCTGCGGTGGTAGGTTCGCTACCGCCGCCTGCGCCGAGTCCTTATCGGCGTAGAATCCTTCCACCAGGATATACAAGGCCTTGCCGTCGCGCTTCGTCCTGTAAGCGTATAAATTGGCTTTGTTGGGCTGATCGGCCACGTAGGCCGACAACTTGTCCTCCGCACTGGCCGCCATCAATTGCAATACATAGCCATTGGGGGGCAATGACCGCAGCCGGGCCGCACCTTGTTCCGCAAAGGTCTGAGAGACCGGCGCGGAGGGTGCCGCTTGAGGCGTCGGAGCCGCATTAGCGACCGGTTGCGGTGCTGATGCAACTTCTCGGCTTGATGCTGCTCGCGGTGCTTCTGCACTCCCCTTGTCATCGACAGTTACCACTTCACTGTGATTACGGCTATCAAGATTCGCACCAACATTAGAGTCGGTCGCGGGGGTGACTGGTTCAACAGGGCGCGAACGCGCATGATCCGACGTGCTCGATCCAGTATCGGCGGGCTCTGTAGCCGCCTGCTCGGATTTTTGAACGCGCGCCAAAGAAGGGCGAGCGGCTGCCTCAATAGGGATCACCAGAGGTTTTTTGGATCCAAAATCATCGGATAATGCTTCATTTTGGGGCGAATCCTCCGTTGTGCGCACCAAAAACGCCCAGACCAGAACACCGCATAAAATCAGGAGCGCCGCGATATGACCCATGGGCAAACCGCGCATAGAAGCGATTTTGGCCACTGCGGTGGGCGGAGGCTGAAAATCCTCAAGGAGTTCCAACGCTGCCCCCGGCAAGCCTTTCGATTGCTGCCAAATGCGCTGCACCTGCTCGAGGGTCACATGGCCGAGATTGCCCTGCTGTGCCAACAATTGGTGCATCTCCGCAACCGAAAATACCGGCAGAGAAGCGTCGTGAACCGCGACATCCAGGACCTGTAAAGCATCGATGCGCAGTGCGAGCCCCGGCTCCGCAAACAGCACCACGTGGAGCCCCACACCGGCGTCGGCTTGCCCTTGTAAGACACTCACCAGAGCACCCAACTCGGAGTCCTTTAAGTGGTGTGCATCATCCAGCAGCAGAACGACGCGCGAACGCTCTTTATGTAGGGTCTGAACATATTTCCGCAGGGCAACCGCGAGTTCGCCTGAAGAAGCGTTGGGATTGGGCCGCAAACCGAGTTCCGCCAGCACTTTGCTATAGAAGGCCGCCAGATCGTCATCTTGGTCTACAGTCACACCAACGGTAGTTGAACCCAGCCCAACGGCGAGCAAATGTTCGAAGAAGGCGGTTTTGCCGCCCCCGGCTTCCGCGTGAATGACTTGAATACTGTTGCCGAACTGCGCCAAGTAGATAATCTGCTGGCGCAGTCCCTGCCAGCTCGGTGGAAGTACCAGCTCCCCCTCCGTCGGCCCGGCGGAATCGTCGAAATCGTTTAAGTCGGACATAGTCTCCCCAATGTCAGCTGCCGCTTTAAAGTTTTTGCAATTGAGAGACCAGTGCGCGCTGATCAAATTCCGACGTTACCACCGCTTTACCACAGGCCTGCAAAAGAACTAAGCGAATGCTGCCGTCCATCACCTTTTTATCGACCGCCATGTGCTGTAAAAAAGCCTCTCCCGACATGCCTTGCGGCGGTTCCACCGGCAACTTGGCTCGACGCAGCAACGCCTTTGCGCGCGTCAGCACCTCTGCCGGCAGCCAGCCGAGGTCGACCGACAATTCGCAGGCCATCGCCATGCCTGCCGCCACCGCCTCACCGTGCAACCAAGTCCCGTAGCCCATCTCGGTTTCTATGGCGTGGCCGTAGGTGTGCCCCAAATTGAGAATCGCGCGTATACCGCCTTCAAACTCATCCTGAGCAACCACGTCGGCTTTGATTTCACATGAGCGGCGAATGGCATAGCTCAGCGCTTGCGTCTCGCGATTGTTGAGAGCGTCGATATTTTCCTCTAACCAGGTAAAGAACTCCGCATCCGCAATCAAGCCGTACTTGATCACTTCCGCGAGGCCCGCCGCCAGTTCTCGCTCCGGCAAGCTGGCGAGCACATGGGTATCAATCAAGACCGCACGAGGCTGATAGAACGCACCGATCATATTTTTTCCCAAGGGGTGGTTAACACCCGTCTTACCCCCTACAGAGGAATCCACTTGCGACAAGAGTGTGGTGGGAACTTGGATGAAATCGACGCCGCGCTGGTAAGTCGCCGCCGCAAAGCCGGCCATATCGCCTACCACACCACCGCCCAGTGCCAGCAAGGTCGTTTTGCGGTTATGCCTGTCCTGCAGTAACACATCGAAAATTTGGTTCAGAGTTTCTAAGGTTTTATAGCGCTCGCCATCCGGCAGCTGGACTACAGAAACCTGAGCTTGAGGATTTGCGCGCGCCAACAAGTCGCGGATTTTTTTCTCGTAGAGTGCGGCGACCGTCGTGTTCGTGACAATGCAAAACTGCCTGCCGGTCAAATGAGGCTGCAGTAGCTCTAACTGATCCAACACTCCAGCGCCGATAAAAATGGGGTAACTGCGGCGGTCGGAAAGATCCACCTTCAAAGTCGTTATAGAGGTCATAGCAATAGGAAGCAGGGGGAAATGGCCGGTCAGGTTAAGCACTTAACCGCCGGCAATCAAGCCGACTAAGGCCCGAGAACGATCAGTGCTCGCTCTGTCGAACAGCGCCGAGCAGATGCAGTATTTGCTGAACAACCCACTTGCTGGTGCGGCCGTCCGTTTGCAATACGTGATCCGCCAAGCTGCGATAAAGTGGATCGCGCTGGCTGAGCAGTCCCTCGATACGACTGCGCGGATCCGCCACTTGAAGCAAAGGACGCTTTTTATCTTTCGCTGTGCGCGCCAAGAGCTGATCAACCGACGCCGTCAAATAGATCACTCTGCCGATGGCTTTGAGTTTCGGATGATTTTCCGGGCGCATAACGATACCGCCACCAGTGGCCACCACGTGGGACTCGATAGCTTTCAGGTCATCTAGGATCGCCGTTTCACGGGCGCGAAATCCCGCTTCACCTTCAACGTCAAAGATCCAGGGAATATCTGCTCCGGTACGCTCTTCGATAAGGTGGTCGGTGTCAACAAAAGTGTAGGCAAGGCGGGATGCGAGATAACGTCCAACGGTAGACTTGCCGGCCCCCATGGGACCGACAAGCACGATGTTTTCTGTCACGTTTAGTCGTCAACCCCGTTGGACATGATGCGCGGCGTGATGAAGATCAGCAGCTCACGCTTTGTCTCAGAATTCATATCGCGTCTAAACATGCGGCCAATAACCGGGATGTCACCCAAAAATGGGATTTTGGTTTGTGATGTCAGGATATTGTTTTGGAAAATCCCACCCAAAACAACGGTCTGTCCATCCGGCACCAGGACTTGTGTTTCAAGCTTAGTAATCTCAATGGTAGGCCCGGCAGCCGTATTCTCTCCCGGAGTGTCCTGGTTAATGATCAAATCCATAATGATCTTGTCATCGGGCGTGATCTGCGGCGTAACATCCAGCTTTAACAAGGCTTTCTTAAAGGAAATGCTCGCGGCAACACCACCGCCGCCGCCACCACCAGCGCCTGTCGTTGCTGTAGCGTCGCGGTAGGGAATTTCAGTACCTGACTCGATGCTCGCTTTTTGTTTATCGCCCGTAATCACTTTTGGCTGACTCACAATCTCGGCATAACCACTGTCTTCCAGAGCGGACAACTCAAGCCCCAAGAACACATTATTGCGAATGATATTCCAGGCCAGCTTACCCGCGCCCGCATTAGCAGTGCCCGTCGCGCCAAGATCAAAGAAATCGGTGGTGGTTACCGTCTCTCGACCTTGATCATCAATTTCAATATCGTCAGCAGAAAGCCGATCACCGGTAAAGATACTGCGCCCGCTTCCATCTGGAGCCCAAACGGCGCCACCAATAGCGGCCCCCAGCTCCCTACGGAAATCGTTGTTGGCAATAACGATGCGCGCTTCAATCATCACCTGGCGGATGGGAATGTCCACTTGGTCGATAATCCTTCTAAACTCGACAATTTTATCTTCGGTGTCCGTGAGGATAATGGAGTTAGTACGCTCATCAACAATCGCGTGGCCGCGCTCAGACAGAACACTACCCGTGGCATTGCGATCTTGGCTTGCGCGCGTGGAGCCAGCTCCAGAGCGGCCATCACCATACTGTGGAATAAACAGATCAAACAGCTCGCGCGCATTGGCGTAGCGCACCCGAATATATTCGGTTCGCAAAGGCGCAAGCTCTCGCAGTTGCTTTTGAGTTTCCAGCTCTTGACGCTCGCGCTCGGCAATCTCTGCGGCGGGCGCAACCATTAAAACATTACCAATTTGGCGCTTGTCCAGACCTTTGGTTTTCAGCACCAAATCGAGTGCCTGATCCCAGGGCACATTGTCGAGTCGCAGCGTGATATTGCCTTTTACGGTATCGCTCGCGACGAGGTTAAGCTCGGTAACATCCGCGATCAGCTGAAGAACGCTACGCACTTCGATGTTCTGGAAATTCAAAGATAGTTTTTCACCCGTATAGGCAAATTGTGCTTTCTTCTCCTCCTGCTCTGCACGCGTCAGCGGTTTAACGCTGATGACATATTCATTGTCCGCTTGATAGGCGAGGTAGTCATATTCGCCGGATGCTTTAATCGACAGAGATGTGCGCACGGAGTTGGCGCTGGCGGAGACCATTTTTACGGGCGTCGCAAAGTCGGTAACATCCAATTTGCGCTTCAATTCGTCGGGCAGTTCTGTCTGCATAAAGCTGACTTCTATGCCGCCTGCAACCTCTTCTACATCAATGCTGACTCTGGGGTTGGTCAACTGCACGATGACTCGGCCTTCGCCCGCATCACCGCGACGGAAATCCACCGAGGAAATGGCCGATTTAGAGCGGTCAAAGGTGTTTTTACTCTGGTTCGATGCAACCGCAGCCTGCGAGGCCCTGCGCTCGCTTCGCATCACATCACTTTCCGCGATGGATCGCTCTGCGCCAACCTCGACGATAAACTCATTGCCTTCTTTGCGAGTGTTGTATGCGGAAAGCTGATCCATATTGACGATCAGTCGCGTTCTTCCACCACTGGACACCACTACCGCACTGGAGACATCACCGATGTTCATGGTGAATTTTTTCTGCGCCAGCGAATTATCTGTGTCTTCGAAATCCAGAACGATGCGCGCGGGCTTCTCGATGGTATATCCGGCAGGGTCTGACGGCAGCTCATCAAAGCGCAAACGCAACTCAACTTTTTCTCCTGGCAATTCTGCAAACTTGATGTCTTGCAATTCCGCCGCCCACGATAGCGCCGGTACAAGGCAGGCACTCAGTAGAAACCCAGCGATCTTTTTATGTTGAACAAACATGCCAGTTATTCCTTCTCAGATAATTTCAATGTGCGGGGGCGCTGCAGCCAACCGCCGAGACCGTCAGATACAATCTCGATTAAGTCGATTTGCGTCGGCGAAGCGGACACAATCTTGCCGTGATCCTTACCCAGGTAATTACCCAATGTGACACGGTTAATGCCACCCACACCATCTTTCACTAATGCCCAGAAACGTCCTTGCTGCTGTAGAGTTCCAACCATGGAAAGAGAGTCCAACGCAAAGGTTTCCAGATACTCTTTCTCACGGCCGAAATCCGGTTTTATTTTGGGGTCCGTCGATTGGACGATTTCCTTCACTTCAACTGGCGCATCAAATGGGGCTCGCATAGCGGTGACGTTATAGATATAGGCGTCATAGGTCCGCAGCGGAGGCAGTGGCTCAATCGCGCCCTGCGGACGAGCTTTCACTTCCTCTATATAACCGCGCAAATCGGAGTGGCTATTGCCGAAAGAACATCCAACCAGCTGCAACAGGCCGCACATGAAGAACAATGCAGGCAGCCGCGCAAGATTTTTTATTAATGTTGTAACCATCCGCACTATTCCTGCTCTTTATATCGGTAGGTTTTCGCTTGAATGGTCATCAGGAGATTGCCCGCCTTTTCGTCACGCTTAATGTCGAAATCATGCAGGGTAACTATCCTTGGCATTCCAGCAACACCACTTACAAATGCACCAAACTCGTGATAACCGCCTGCCACCTTAATTTCGATCGGAAGCTCCACATAAAACTCCGAAGCGATTTCCGGTTTCAGGGTAATGCTCTCTATCGCCAGCCGACTGTCGATACCTTTCTCATCGATATCCTCCAATAAACCAGGCACCTCGGTGTCTTTGGGCAATTGCTTTTTCAGAGCTTCGAAGGACTCTTCCATCTCCGCCATTTGCTGGCGATATTTGTCTAGGTTTGCGGCCTCGTATGCTTTCTTTTCAAAGGACGCCTTCAAATCCACTTCTTTGCGTTCGGCGCTGGCCAGCTCCATATTCTTGTCTTTAACTACCAGGAAGTACGCCCCGGCAATGATGACAGCACATGCCAACAAACAAACGAAAATACGCGCTGGCACCGGCCAAACACCTATTCGTTCCCAGTCGAGATCCGAAAAGTTAAAATTCTTTAACTGTTCTGCGTAATCAGACATTCCAGCCATGTTAAGCACCACCTTCCGGTTGTTCACTTGCAGGCAGAACGGCATTAAATTGCAGCGAGAACTCCGACGCCTGTTCACCGTATTTATCTGATGCGGTGATTGATCTCAAATTGGGATTGGCGAACCACTCCGACTGGTCAAGGTTGCGCATAAAGCTCGATACACGGTTGCTTGACTCAGTAACACCTCTTACCGATACGACGCTGCCCTGCCGGGTCAGATTGGTAAAGAATAGCCCGTCGGGAACCGCGCGCACGATTTCGTCAAAGTAGCGCACAATGGTCGGCCGAGTGCCTTGCAGGTCCTGAATCACCTTCATGCGCGCAATCAACTGTTGACGCTTTTTCTTCAGCTCATTGATTTCCTGCACTCGTTTATCGAGAACCGCGATTTCACTTTGCAGCATTTGGTTGCGCTCATTCTGGCTTTCGATAGCGCCATCAACAAATCGAACCCATCCGAACGCGATGACCACAGCAAAAACACAAACTGCACCAAGCTGGGTGAGAAACTCTTTCTTTTTCTCCTGGCGATATTCTTCCCGCCAAGGTAGGAGGTTAATTCTAGCCATCGAAATCAAAACTCCTCAGAGCCAAGCCAGTAGCAATCATCAATGCGGGGGCATCATTTGCCAGCGCAGCAGAATTGACGCGGGACGATATGGACATATTGGCGAACGGATTGGCAACGCTTGCCGATGTTCCCAGCTTTTCCTCAATCAGCTCTGCCAAACCAGACATGGAAGCAACACCACCAGCCAGCACTATGTGATCCACATCGTTGTATTGGCTGGATGAAAAAAAGAACTGCAAAGAGCGCGTAACTTGTTGCACAACAGAATCTTTAAAGGGCTCGAGCACCTCAGGCTCGTAGTCATCCGGTAGCCCGCCTTGCTTTTTCGCCAGGCCGGCCTCTTCTTCGGAGAGCCCATAACGCCGCTGAATTTCTTCGGTTAACTGGCGCCCGCCAAACAGCTGTTCCCGGGTGTAAACTGTGCGGCCGTCCACCAACACGCTCAGCGTGGTCATGGTCGAGCCTATATCGACAATGGCGACAACCTGATCTTGCTGATCCGCCAACTGATCGCGAATCAGTGCAAACGCCCGCTCCATAGTGTAGGCCTCCACATCGACAACTTTGGGATGCAGATCAGCCAGCTCCAGCACCGCTGAGCGAGTTTCAACATTTTCTTTGCGGCAGGCGGCGAGGAGAACTTTGACTTGGTCGGGGGATTTGTCGGAGATGCCCTGCACATCAAAATCCAGGGCAACTTCTTCGAGTGGATAGGGAATATATTGATCGGCTTCAAGTGAGATTTGGAGTTCCATATCATCTTCACTTAAGCCGGCCGGCATGTCGATCATCTTGGTGATGACCGCCGACCCCGGCACCGCTACGGCGGCATCTTTCAGCTTGCTGCGAGAGGATTGAACCGTTGCTTTGATCGCCTGCGCAACGGCCTCGACATCATTGATGTTTTTTTCTACCACCGAGTTGGCAGGTAGGGCGCGCACCGCGTAATTTTCAACCCGGAAGCCGCTGCCTTGGCGACTCAACTCCAACATTTTGACTGTAGTGGAACTGATATCCAGGCCAAGCATCGGCTTGGTTTTCTTATCCAAAAAACTGAGAAGGCTCATTTTTCTATCTATTTCCACTACTTAGCTGATGTTTATGTTATAGCACTTTAACAAAAGGCTGCAATGTGAGGACGCACGTGTAAAGTGTGAAAAAGGTCTTATAATAGCCAGCCTGCTGAAACGCTACACAATCAGAAACCACAAGACCATTCAACCAATGATTTCAGAAACCCGATGAACTTCAGAAACACAGTATTGGTACTGTCCTGGCTCCTGCTAACCGGTATGAGTGGTGCTGTCGCCGTTTTGGCCGGAACCCACTTATACCTTAGCCCATCTTTGCCATCTGTGGAGAGTTTGCGTGATATCCGCCTTCAAACTCCACTACGTATTTATTCTAGTGATGGCAAGCTTATCGGCGAGGTTGGCGAGATGCGCCGCACTCCCGTTAAGTTTCAGGAAATTCCTCAAGGCTACATTGACGCCTTATTATCTGCCGAGGACGCTCAATTCTACTCCCATCGTGGCGTTTCGATTAAGGGACTTCTGCGAGCATCTTCACAATTATTAATGTCTGGAGACATCCAGGGGGGCGGATCTACCATTACTATGCAGGTCGCCCGCAACTTCTTCCTCACCAAACGCCAGGAATTCAAACGCAAATTTAATGAGATCTTACTCGCTTTACGCATCGAGAGGGAACTATCCAAGGAAGAAATTTTAGAGCTTTATGTGAACGTGATCTTCTTAGGCAATAGGGCCTACGGCATTCACGCCGCCGCCCAGGTGTATTACGGCAAAGATCTGGATCAGCTTTCGGTGGCCGAAATGGCCATGCTGGCCGGCATTCCCAAAGCCCCTTCCGTTATGAACCCGTTGGCAAATGTGCAGCGCGCCACCGAGCGCCGCGATTGGATTCTGGGGCGCATGCTGGAGCTGGGAAAAATCGATGAAACCGTTTATCGGATCGCACTTAACGAATCCGGCGCGGCGAAATATCACGGCAGCAACCTCGACTTGAACGCGTCTTACGTGGCTGAGATGGCCCGGCGCACAGCGGTGGAGATGTTTGGCCCCAGCGCCTACACCGATGGCTACCGGATTTACACAACGCTCGATAGCGAGCTGCAATCGGCCGCGCGCGAGGCGGTGATTCTCGGTCTGCAAGAGTATGACAAGCGTCACGGTTACCGAGGGCCGGAGCAGAAGTTGCCGGTGCCGACGGAGATCGTCGAAGCCTTCGCCGGAGAAGCCCCACCTGAAACCGACGCGCTAACCGAATGGCACAAAGCACTCCAGCAGGCGCTGAATGATCTTCCTGTTTACGCAGAAATGCGGCCCGCCGCAGTCGTCAGGGTTGCACCAGAGGAATTAGAGCTGCTCCTGGATAACGGCGAGTTGATCGAGATGAAATGGGAGGGCGAATTAACGGAATGGCGCCCCTATTTATCCGTTAATAGCCTCGGCCCAAAACCTTCGAGTCCCGCCGACATTTTCGAAATGGGTGACGTAGTTCGCCTTCGCCGCAACGACGGCAAAACTTGGTCGCTGACTCAGATTCCTCAAGCTCAGGCGGCACTGGTCTCCGTCAGTCCGCGCAATGGCGCAATCCTCGCGTTGGTAGGTGGGCTGGATTTCCGGCAAAGCAACTTTAATCGTGCAACTCAAGCGCGGCGCCAGCCGGGATCGAGTTTTAAACCTTTTCTTTATACCGCAGCTCTGGAGAACGGCTACACCGCCGCCAGCATCATCAACGATGCCCCTTTGGTATTTGATGACGACCTGCAGGAGTCTGCTTGGCGGCCAGAGAATTCCGGAGGCGATTTTCTCGGTCCAACCCGGTTGCGCAAAGCGCTTTATCTATCGCGGAATTTGGTGTCCATTCGTCTACTGCACAGCATGGGCTTTGATCGCGCCTTTTCGCAAATCGACCGCTTCGGCTTTGACCCCAAGGCATTCCCCCGCGACCTTTCCGTGGCCCTCGGCAGTTTTGCGGTGACACCGCTGAGCGTCGCGCAGGGCTATGCGGTTCTCGCAAATGGCGGATACAAGGTGGAGCCCTACCACATTGAGCGCATTCTCAACTTCGAAGGCCGCGCTGTGTATGAAGCGAGGCCGGCAACCGTTTGCCGCGGCTGCACCGAGCAGGAAGCAGCGCCCGAGATACAAAACAACCACCCCTTTTCTTTTAGCGACGATCCATTCGCACTCAGCCCGGCACTGCGCAACCTGCTCGGCGGCATGGAGCCACAGGACTATCCAAGAGCCCCGCGAGTTATCGATGCGGAGGTCGCCTACATCATGGACTCGATGCTCAAAGATGTGGTGAAGCGCGGCACCGCCTCAAGAGCAAGAGTGTTGCAGCGCAATGATATCGCCGGTAAGACAGGCACCACCAACAACGCCACCGATGCTTGGTTCGCAGGTTACGGCGGCGATTTGGCGACAGTCGCCTGGCTCGGTTTTGACGACACCACTACCCTGGGTCGCCGCGAGTACGGCGGCACCGCCGCGCTGCCGATTTGGATTGGGTTTATGCGCGACGCGCTGGCGGGGCGGCCGGAGTTTAATTTGCCCCAGCCCTCTGGGCTGGTGACTGTGCGCATAAACCCGGAAACGGGAAAGCGCGCAGACGCGAATACCCCCAATGCCATCTTCGAAATTTTCCGCAGCGGTGAAGTGCCTCCCGAAGGCGGCAAGGAGATACAGTCACCCTGGCGAACCTCTGACGGCGTACGCATGGAGTCGATTTTTTAGAATCGGAGAGACTTAAGGAAAGCGTATTGCTTAAGTGGGGATATAACAGTCGCTATATATAAGGAAGGAAGAAGCAGCGAAGCAGGTGGGGTCCGACTGGACCCCAAACGCATTAGCTAGCGCGACGGCCGCCAAAACGCTTATTGAATCGATCGATACGTCCACCGGTATCCACCATCTTCTGCTTGCCGGTATAAAACGGGTGGCACTCGGAACAGACTTCGATCGTGATGTCTTTCACTACCGTAGAGCGGGTTTCAATCACATTGCCACAGCTGCAGGTGGCAACCATTTTGCCGTACTTAGGTTGGATGCTCTCATTCATGGACATTGCCTCATGTGCGTATGCCGCCACCCGATCTTGTGCCGGGCACCGCATACTGGTTAAAGTTGCTGGCGTTTGGGGCGCGAATACTACCAGAATGCGTGGTATCCGCAAACAAATCCTGCATAAAACTTGAGCATTTTCTCTTCAATTCCGTCGGTCGTTCTTCTGCCTCATGCCAATCATTCTCATTGTCGCCCTGCCAACGCCGTTGCGGCGCCTTTTTGAATATTTGCCCGAGCCAGGCGATACGCGACAGTGGCAGCCGGGTATCCGAGTCGAAGTACCCTTCGGCAGCCAGACGCTGGTGGGCGTTCTCGTCGATACCGCCGACACCCCTACCTATCCCTTAGCCAAGCTACGACCTATTCATGCGGTTTTGGATCAAACACCAATACTGCCGCTAGACCTAATCGCCCTGTGCCGCTGGGCCGCGGATTATTATCAGCACCCACCCGGTGAGGTCTTTCACGCCGCCCTGCCCACCCAATTGCGCAAGGCCGACACAGCGCCGAAGACCATTCTCTACTGGACCCATACAACGAAAGGCAAAGGGCTGCCGGAAGCGGCGCTGAAACGCAGTCCAAAACAACAGCAGATACACCAGTGGCTCCTCCAACATCGCAGACTGAGCGACGCGCAGCTAAAGCACCTCGGTGCCAGTCGCCAAGCCCTTAAAGCGCTGGAGGAAAAAGAGCTGATTTGCGGCACGCTGGATGCGCCGAACACCCAACCGTCGAACCCGCCCGCTGCCGATAGCATACTGGCGGAGACACCACAGCAGCTCAATGCAGAGCAGCAGGCGGCGCTTGAGCGCATCCGCTATCACCGCTACCAAACCTATTTGCTGGAGGGCATTACCGGCAGCGGTAAAACGGAGGTCTATCTACACGCCATCGCCCGCACCTTACAGGCAGGGAAACAGGTATTGATGCTGGTTCCCGAAATAGGATTGGCGCCGCAGACCCTGTCGCGCTTTCGCGCCCGCTTCCAGGTCCCCATCGTCCAGCTGCACTCGCATATTGCCGAAGCGACACGCGCCGATAATTGGCGCGCGGCGGCCTGCGGAGAGGCGCGCGTGGTAATCGGCACCCGTCTTGCGATTTTCACCCCAATGCCGGAGCTGGGGCTGATTATCCTCGATGAGGAGCACGACCTGTCTTTTAAACAGCAGGACGGGCTGCGCTATTCGGCGCGCGATCTGGCGGTGATGCGCGCTTATCGAAATGCCATCCCCTTAATCCTCGGCACTGCGACTCCGTCTTTAGAATCCCTGCACAATGCCCTGCATGGGCGCTATGAGCATTTACTGCTGACCAAGCGCGCCGGCGATGCGCGCCCACCAGCGATTGAAGTCGTTGATATGCGCAAAGAGGAGCGCAACAGTGTTTTGAGCGCGCGGGCTCTGGAGTGCCTTCGGCAGACTTTAGATCGAGGGCAGCAAGCTTTAGTGTTTATCAACCGCCGCGGTTTTGCCCCCGCGCTGCTCTGCCAGCATTGCGGTTGGGTGGCCAACTGCACCGCCTGCTCGGCACGCATGACCTTGCACAGCCAGCCGCGCCACCTGCACTGCCACCACTGCAATTTACAGCGTCCCGTCCCCCACCACTGCCCCAGCTGTCAAAATCCTCAGCTCAGTGCGCTTGGCCAAGGCACCGAGCGCTGCGAGGCCCTACTCCAGCAGCAGTTTCCCAACATTGAGGTGCTGAGGGTAGATCAAGACTCCATGCGCCGCAAAACCGCCATGGCCGAACTCAACACCAAGCTGGAGCAGGGGGCGCCCTGTATTCTGGTGGGCACTCAGATGCTGGCAAAAGGCCACCACTTCCCCAAAGTCACCCTGGCGGTACTTCTGGATATCGACCAAGGCCTGTTCAGCGGTGATTTTCGCGGCCCCGAGCGTATGGGCCAGCAGCTGACTCAGGTCGCCGGCAGAGCGGGGCGCGGCGACCTGCCCGGCACAGTGCTGTTGCAGACCTATCAGCCGGATCATCCGTTGTTGCAATTGCTGTTGCTAGAGGGTTACCGCGCCTTCGCCCAGACACTGCTACAGGAGCGCATGTTCGCCCGCCTGCCCCCGCACTGGGCCATGGTGGTGATTCGCGCAGAATCCAAACGCGCGGAAAACGCGCTGCAATTTCTCCACGAAGTGTTGCAAGCGGCGCGCGAGCTGCGACCGCCCTCGCCGGATCACGCGTATTTAGGCCCACTGCCGGCCCTTATGGAAAAGCGCAACCACCGTTACCGCTATCAATTGCAAATCACCAATGCTCGCCGCGGCGATTTGCAGAGCTTTATGCGGTCCTTAGTGAGCCGTATAGAGGAATTGACGCTCGCGCAACGGGTGCGCTGGAGCCTGGATGTAGACCCGCAAGACATGGGCTGATCCACTCGACAAGCTATGCCGATGAAACGGCGATGTTTTCATCCTGGCCCACAGGCTACAATGTGCGCCTTTCTATCCAACGTTTTTCAAGCGACTTTAGCAATCATGGCCAATCAATCCTCCAGTTCCAAAGTTCCCGGCTGGGTATGGCTGTTTACCGGCACGATTCTCGGCGCCTTTATCACTTTCTTGATGCGCCTGAGCGAGCTACAGCCCGCAACGCCCAGCATCCGCCCGCAACCGAGCGCGACCAGCGCGGCAGAAAACAGCAAAACTCCCGATAAATACGACTTCTATAAAATCCTGCGCGATACCGAGGTACCGGTGACCACGACGCCGCAAGAGACGGTGAGACCCAGGGTCCAGGAGAATGTCGATCACTTCCTCCAGGTCGCCTCATTTCGCTCCGCTGCGGATGCCGAGCAGGTGCGGGCCGAGCTAACGCTGCTGAATCTTACCGCGCGTATTGAACAATCCCCGGCCAAAGACTGGCACCGCGTTATCGTGGGGCCATTCTCCAGCCGTTCTCAACTCGCCAAGGCTCGCGATACCTTGCTGTCAAATCGTTACGAAGCCATGCAGCTCACGCGCAAGCGCGAGCCCTAACCCAACATGCTGCAGGCGCGCGTAGCGCGCCGGCAATAATTCCCGCTTGAAATCGTCTGCACAGCCCCCACTTTTTCTGGCTTGACCTGATTCGCTGCAACCGACGCAGCCCTTTGACAAAGGAAATCTTGTGGAACAGTACCGCGGAACCACCATAGTGTCCGTTCGCCGCAACGGCAAAGTCGTCATCGGCGGCGACGGCCAAGTCTCACTTGGCAACACCATCATGAAAGGCAACGCCCGCAAAGTGCGCCGGCTGTATCGCAATCAAATCATCGCCGGCTTTGCCGGCGGTACGGCCGATGCCTTTACCCTCTTCGAGCGCTTTGAAGCCAAACTCGAAACCCACAGCGGCAATCTGGTCCGCGCCGCGGTGGAGCTGGCCAAAGACTGGCGCACCGATCGCGCGCTGCGCCGACTGGAAGCTCTGCTGGCGGTGGCCAACGAGGAGGCTTCACTGATCATTACCGGTAACGGCGATGTCATACAGCCGGAAAACGATCTGATTGCGATTGGCTCTGGCGGTGCTTTTGCCCAGGCCGCTGCGAGCGCGCTGCTGGACAACACGGAACTGGACGCACGGAGTATCGTCGAAAAAAGCCTCACGATCGCCGGTGATATTTGCATCTATACCAATCACAACTTCACTATCGAAGAACTCGAGTTTTAAGTACGCCATGACCCACATGACCCCCCGCGAAATCGTGCATGAACTGGATAAACATATCGTCGGCCAACAGGCAGCCAAGCGCGCCGTTGCGATTGCACTGCGCAACCGCTGGCGGCGCATGCAGTTAGCGCCGGAGCTGCGCAATGAAGTCACGCCGAAGAACATTCTGATGATCGGCCCTACCGGCGTGGGCAAAACAGAAATTGCGCGCCGCTTGGCCAAGCTGGCCAATGCGCCTTTCATCAAAGTCGAAGCAACTAAATTTACCGAGGTGGGCTACGTTGGCCGGGACGTGGAATCCATTATCCGCGACTTGGTCGACAGCGCCATCAAGCTCTACCGCGAACAAGAGACGCGCAAAGTACAACACCGCGCTATGGATGCCGCCGAAGATCGCGTACTGGACGCCCTGCTACCGCCGCCACGTCACGAGGAAAATACCGAGGAGTCCGCCACTCGCCAGTTATTTCGCAAAAAACTCCGCCAGGGTGAGCTGGACGAAAAAGAAATTGAAATCGAAGTGAGCAATGCGCCGGTGGGCGTGGAAATCATGGCGCCGCCCGGCATGGAAGAAATGACCAGTCAGCTGCAAAACATGTTCTCCTCCCTCAACACCGGGCGCACTAAAAAGCGCAAAATGACGGTCAAACAAGCCATGAAAAGGCTGGCCGATGAAGAGGCGGGCAAGCTTATTAACGAGGAAGAAGTTAAAGCGGCCGCCATTACCGCCGCTGAGCAAAACGGCATTGTCTTTCTCGACGAAATCGACAAGGTCACCAAGCGCGAAGGCACCAGCGGCGCCGACGTGTCGCGCGAAGGTGTACAGCGCGATTTATTGCCGTTAATTGAAGGTTGTACGGTCAGTACTAAACACGGGGTGATTAAGACCGATCACATTCTGTTTATTGCCTCGGGGGCTTTCCATTTATCAAAGCCGTCGGACCTGGTTCCCGAGCTGCAGGGACGCCTGCCAATTCGCGTAGAGCTTGATGCACTGACCCCGGATGACTTTGAGCGCATTCTCACAGAACCCAATGCCTCTCTCACCGAACAACACATCGCACTCTTGGCCACCGAGAACGTGCACTTGACCTTCACGCCAGACGGCATCCGACGCATCGCGGAAATTGCCTTTAACGTCAACGAAAAAACCGAAAATATCGGCGCTCGCCGCTTGCATACGGTGCTTGAGCGGCTGTTAGAAACAGTTTCGTTCGGCGCAGGGGATGGCGATACCTCAATTACGGTAGATGCCAATTATGTCAACGCACAGTTGGCCAGTCTTTCTCAAGACGAAGACCTCAGCCGGTTTATTTTGTAGCCTCCTATGGTCACGCCATCTGCGGTCAAGCTGAAGCGTAAATCCAACCTGTTGGAGCTGCATTTTGGCGCCGAGGTTTTTTCGTTACCCGCAGAGTTTCTGCGGGTGCACTCACCCTCTGCAGAAGTTCGCGGCCACGGACCGGGGCAAGCACAATTGCCTTACGGCAAAATAGATGTGGCCTTAACCGGCGCTGAGCCGCAAGGTAATTATGCGGTTCGCTTGCTGTTTGACGACGGTCACAACAGCGGTATTTATACCTGGGAATATCTTTACGAGTTGGGGCTCCACCAGGAGTCTTATTGGCAGACTTATCTTGAGGCACTGGCTCAGGAAGGCAAAACGCGCGACCCGCATACGAGCGTTGTAAAAATTCGTTAGCATCGACCGCTTAATCGCCGTGCGACTGACGGTTCGCGCTGGATTTTGTCTGTCCCGAATTCTTTTCAAAAAACAATGTGCGGCCGAGATCCACATATTCCTGTATGTGTTTCGGCTTGCCGAACAAATAGCCCTGAAGCGATTCACAGCCCTGAGCAATAAGAAAATCCCGCTGAGCTTCCGTTTCTACCCCTTCGGCTACCACTGTTAACCGCAGCTTGTGCGCCATGGCGATAATCGCCGTTGCGATCTCCGAGCCGTGGGGGTCGTGAGGAATATCCTCGACAAAGGTGCGATCGATCTTCAAGCAGTTAATGGGGAAACGCTTCAGGTAGGAAAGCGAACTATAGCCCGTACCAAAATCGTCGATTGAGAGCCGACAGCCTAAATCGCGCAGCCGCCGCATAACATCAATGGCCAGCTGCACATCGTCCATGACCAGCGACTCGGTAAGCTCAAATTCCAATTGCTCAGGCTCGACACCCGACTCGGTCATCACCCGGCGAATATCGCGCAATAATGTGCGCGAATAAAATTGGCGACCGGAGAGATTGACCGATATGCCGTGGATGCCCACTTGGCTTAAATAGCCCTTGTGTTGTGCCAAGTGAAAACACACTCGCTCCAGCATCAACTGCCCCAGCCCGTGAATAAGGCCGGTCTCCTCCGCCAGTGCGACAAATCTTGCGGGACTGATTTGGCCGTCCTCAGGATCAAACCAGCGCACCAGGGCCTCCGCCCAGACCACCGCGCCATCGGCCGATACCTGGGGCTGCAAATAGGCCTCCAGTGCTTGGCTGCGGATCGCCTGGCGCAGCTTCTGCTCCAACCTGAGACTTTCACGCAGTTCGAGATCCAGCTTATAGGAAAAGAAATTGACCCGGTTGCGGCCGGAACTCTTCGCTTCGTAGAGCGCCATATCGGCATTGCGAATCAACTCGTCGGCTTTTTCGCCATCTGCGGGATAGAGCGCTATGCCAATCGAGGCGCTCACCTCAAGGGTGTGTGCACCCACGGTAATCGGCAAATTAATCGCATCGAGAACGCGTTTCGCTAAGCTGGTCACCTCTGAGATTTCATTCACTGGCGCCAGCATTATGGTGAACTCATCGCCGCCCATGCGCGACACTGCATCCTGCTCGCGCACCGCGGCGCGAATTCTTTGCGCCTGTTGTTGCAGCAATTGATCGCCACCGGCGTGACCTAACAAATCGTTAACGCGTTTAAAGTTATCCATATCGAGCATCAACACCGCCGCCTTGGCGACACTGCGCTTCGCTTTGGCTAGCCCGAAGCCGAGCAGATCGATAAAAAAGCGGCGGTTTGGCAAGCCGGTCAAAGGGTCGTAGAAGGCCAGCTTTTCCAACTCTTTTTGTGCATTCTTCAACTCGGTCACATCGGCAAGGGTGCCAATCATCCCTTCCATTCCGAGCCCCGCCGTCAGCGGAGCCACGTTTTCCATTAAAAACTTTTCCACGCCCAGGTCGCTTTGATAGCGATACTCCACTAATACCGAGTGACTTTTCTGCCGCGCTCTTTCCCAGCTCGAGCGATACAGATCCAAATCATCTTGGACAATACGATCTTCGTGCTCGTCCCAAGCGCTTGCGCCTGCATGAGTGCCGGTAATTTTGTACCAGCGCTCATTGGCGTACACCAAGTTGCCATCGGCATCTAATTGAAAAATGCCGATTGGCGCATTGGAGGTCAAAGTGCGAAAACGATTTTCCGATGATTGCAAGGCGAGGTTTTCGCTGGCGAGGTTGTCCAGCATGCGGTTAAAAACATCCACCAACTCCCCGATTTCATCATCGCTGCGCTTAGTGGCTCGCCGCGAGGAATAGGCATCTTCCACCAGCGCTTGAGCGGTTGCGTGCAGCTCTTCCAAAGGCATAGTGACAGAGCGCATCACCCGCTTGAGCATTCGCGTCAGCACAAGCAGCACTGCGACGATCAATACCAGCAGCAAGGGCACAAAAAAACGCAGGCTTTCAAAAATAAAGCTGCGATTGGCAACCACAGAAATTGTGCCCAGGCTCTGGTCCAAGTGCCAAACTTCGCGCGTGGTTACCGCCTGCCAGCGACTTTTTTTCACCAGCGCACCGGCCACATCCGCACTGCATTCATAGGCTGCCCCGGCTCGGCTGTAGGCACTGAAGAGGCTGCCCTGCTGGTCGTAAAGGCAGACCGCATCGACATACTTCTGATATTTTGCCGCCGATAAATTCAGCTGCCCGGCGGTGGAGTCACCAAATTCCAGCGCGGCGCGGGAACGGTTGCCAAGGATGTCCGCCATCACCTGCATATCCTGTTGCATCTTTTTGCCGTTGATCCAGCTTTCGATCACCACCAAACCCAAACCGGTGACGCCGAGCATAATCAAAATACTGGATAAAATGGTGCGCAGAACTTTGTTGCGAAAGGGGCGGTGACTAACTGAAGACATGCTTTACCTCCACACCACAGCCGCGAGCTCCAGCAGCTGAGCGTCCAGCACGACATCATTACTGCGCGCGCGCGCCAGGTTTACCTCGAAGATGATGCGCTTTTGGCGCAAGCGGAGCTGGATAATCGCATCTTCACCAAAGCCGCGCCGACAGCCATCACAGATCGTTAAAATCGGCTGTCCGTCGGCCTGCTCAATGACACGCTCGTAGTCTTCAAAATCGACATCGCCGCCAATCACTACCACCTGACAATGATCAATCGCCTGGGTGATCGGCCGGATGTTTAGCCCGCGCGCAGCAACCTTTTGCTCGCTACCAACCGCCAACAACACCTCCGCAGATACCGGCTTGCCCAAGAGACATACATCTAACAGGTTCTTTTCCCGCGCGACAGAGTCCCAAGAGGTGAAACGCATAAGCGCGACGATTACCGCAGCACGCAGCTCTCCTTCACTCGGCGACGCTGCAGGTACAAGGGAAATACAGGTACTCCAGATAAAAAAGCCGAACAGACCCCGTGCCAGCCAAAGGCCATACCGTCCGCGCCAAAACCCGGAGCCCAGTTTGAACATCTTGATCCTCAATTGATTTGCCGGGATACAGTGGCAGTGGTCGCGGCCGGCTGGGTAGATCTGCACACGACTTGCAGCCGAATTCGCGGCCTAGGTTCGTTAAAAGCAAACACCCGGTCGCATTGTTATAATTCGCAGCATTTAAAAACGGCAGTGAGGCTCATGCCAAGTGAGTACCTCCTACCAGATTAGCTCACCGCTTTGAGCTGCGCCAATGACAAAACAAGGGCTTTAGCGACACGGCACATGAATTAGCAACAAGGTGATTAATGACATTTAACGCGCTGGTATTGGTGCAGTAAGTCGCAATGCGGTCGGATTAGTCTCTAATAATCACATTTAAAGATGTTTGACTGCGCAAAAAACAAAACTTATTCAAAACTCTTTTTGTGCGCAAAGTCGCAAATAAATTACGTGTTAATCGAAAACTAACGGAATTTTCACCTTTTTTGACACCAATAACAACTTACTGTCCTTTAATTTCGAATTAAAACGAACGTTAAATTTTTTGCATCACATCTGTCACAGATTGCCGCATTGTGAGTGTAATTTTCGGCTTATATAATCCCCCGGCGAATTCTCACGCAACGAGGAACTGCCATGAAGCTCTTTATAAAACCAACAACTGCTTTATTTGCGCTATGCGCCACATCATCTCTGCTGATATCCGGCTGTTCCAGCAGCGACTCAAGTCCTAGCAGCAATGCTCTCTCCACCCAAGAAAAAACACCCAGCGGTATGCACGTCAGCCAGACCGAAATTTCTGGCAATGTCGTCAAGGGAATTATTCAAAACGCCGATGTTCATGTGTACTCCATTGGCAACAACAAAGTTAATAGTGCTCCTTTCACCAGCACTCGAACCAATGAAGATGGATCTTTCAGTATCACGGTGCCGAACAAAAGTGTATCCGACGTCTTGTACGTCGAAGTTCTGCCTGCGGCAGACGGCTCTTCCGCTATGATCTGTGACGCCGAAGTTTGCGGCACTACAGAGGATTTGGAGGGCGATGACACTAACGGCAACGGCCAGTTTGATTTTGGTGAAACCATTAAGTTGGCGGATGATTTCCGCCTGTCGACTGCCGTCACCAATTTTAAAAACAGTCAGAACATCAACATCAGTGTAACGCCCATGTCACACTTGGCAGTACAGCACGCCAAGCGCAAGGGCAAGCTGGATCCCGGCTCCATCACCAAGGAAATGCAGGAGCTGGCCGACCACCTGAACCTTCCTTTTGAGCTTTCTCAACTTGTCGCCCAGGATATTAACAACCTGGTTGACGGCAAATTTAGCGAAAACTCCATTCTCTACACCCTCTACAACTCTGCAATTGCCAGCTATGCCCATAAGCATCGCTTAAGCATTGCCAGTGCGATCAACAAGATCGATGCCGATCTCTACGATGCCAAGGGCAACATCAACCATGCATTGCTGGTAGAGCTGCTCGAATACGCTCACAAAAATGCGCACAAAATTACCAAAGGTAACCAGTCGATACACAAGTTGCTAAGTGCGATCGCCAAGGTTATCAGTCGCCACGAGTGCGTATTGAAAGGCGGAAATTGCGGTCCTGGCAAAGATCCAGGAACACCACCGGCCACCGAGCTGGCGAAGGTTAAAGAGTTTGTTGGAGATCTGCGTTCATGGGCGTACGAACTCACCATGCAAAGCAGCACCGAGCTGGCGAATTTCAAAGCGCGCAGCAAAATGGTGAGCAGCTTATGGGAAGACGACGTCAAAGCCCTCGCCTCGGCCCTCAATGACGTACTGCCCGGCGTCGCTCAAACCGTCTCCCCCACTTATGACTTCTGCTATTACTGCAACGTCGGCGGGATCACCTTTGCTGCGGCCAGCATCGAAAAAGAATTGACCATCGGCGATCTTCATTACGCCCTGGGCAGCGATGGCTCGCTCGGCATCACAGGTATGATTCGCGATGTTGACGTGGATATGCGCTTGCAACTGCCCACGCCAGAGCAATGGGCTGAGGAGCATTCCATCGAAATCCTCGCCGGCCGCCTCTCCCGCAACAACATGGATTTAGTGATCAGCAAAGGCAGCCACATTACGGCCACTTTCCCCGATAGCGTTCAATTCGAAGACATTCTTTCCGGTGTCGAAAGTGACGTAGCGCCGGTCGCCTCGGAGCTCACCGCAGCGGTCAACTTTTCTGTTGAAGCGGAATACGGTATATCGCCTGGCGGCACGCTGGATTTTGAAACCGCCGCAGATATCGATCTGTTCGACGGCGATTGGGCGCTCACCGACAGCAAAGCTCGCAGTGGCACCTACTCCCTGCGCTCTGCCGCTATCGGCAACAACGCCACCAGCCGCACAAGTGCCACCATCAATACCTGGGGAGGCTACCTGAGCTTTAACTATGCGGTGGAATCAGAAGCCGGGTATGACTTCTTCAATGTCTACGTCAACGGCGACAAAGTGCTCTCTGCAAGTGGTTTCCAGCCCGAATTTAAAGCGGCGCACATATTCCTCGCACCCGGCGAACACACCGTGGAGTGGGAGTACGCGAAGGATGGCTCCGTCGGCCATAACAAAGATGCCGTGTGGATTGACGATATACAACTTCCCGTTCTCGCTGGCGACAGCAGCCAGGAGGTGGTTTCTCACAACATCTTAAATGGCGCCATGTCGGTCACTGCGCATAAGCTTGACCAGCCTTGGCAATACCTCGCCCACGGCTATCTGCCAGGTGACGTGCGAATCAATGCGGTATTTTCCAATCAGTTTCTGGCCAACGACGGCATCGCCGAAGATGAAATCAGCCTGAACCTCGCCGCCACCATTAGCAATGCCGCTGAGTTCGTACCGCCACAGCCTGACTATGAGGGAACGCTTGTTCAGCTGGGTGACTACACCGTGGAGGACGACCATTTCACCTTCAACCTGCCCAACTGGAGCATTCATATTACGGCCCTCGGTGGTCAGCAGTATCAGTATGAAGTTTATCGCGCTGGTGACGATGACCCGGTTCAGTCCTATGTGGCCACTTCAAACAAAGGCGCCATGAAAGACGTAGCCGGAGAGCTGATTAATAACTCGGGGATCGGCATGAACATTGTGGTCCCACAAAAAGGCCTGTTCATTACCACTTTGCTGCAATCATCTCCTTGGGGCACCTACCCCAGCAGCCGCTTCAGCGCGAATGGTGGTGACATCTACGGCTATTTGGCCGACCCATACGATCCAGCCGAAACAGAAGATCAGTTCTTGAAGATTGCCGCTTCATTTGAAATGAAGCTCAAGCCTTATCAATTGAAAGAGGTCATCTTCGGCAGCACTCTGACCCGCGATGAATTGAATGAAGGATTATTCGAGTTTTATTTGATCATCGATGGCAACCGCTTTAATTTCAAGACCGAGTACTGGTACAACCTAGCCTCCTACCTCGGTAACGAAACCTCGGTGGATCTCAATAATCCGCGACTGATCATCACCAATCAGAACGGTGTTGAGCTTGTCCTGGCACTTCCAGACATCAAAAATGTTGGCGAGGGCAAACCTGAGCCGACACTGGAAGGGAAAATCATGTACAACAACGTTGTATACGGCAAGCTCAGCCGAACGAAAGGCATCAACACAGTTGAGTATATTGACGGCACTGGAGAGTCAATTCCTTAACAGGAGTAAAAGAGGAAAAGGCGGCCTAGGCCGCCTTTTTTTATCTTTTCCCGGAGTAAACTGTCGACAAATTTATTTGGCAGGTGAAATATTTTGCATTCTCGATTTCTGACATCGTTGATATTTTCGGTCCTGGGTATTGGATTTAATCCAGGTGCAAGCGCCAATACGTTTCCTATTGGTGGTGGAATTGGTATTACCTCCATCAATCTAAGTGAGCCCGTAACCATTAAAGCGAATTTCGATGACTGGGAAACCAACGAGCTGAAGCGCGGCAATCGGCTTTATTCAAAACACGTCGCGCGAGTCGGGGCCCACATCAATCGCTTTCAAATCGGCTATAGCAAACATCTCTACTATTATTTAAATTTTTCTAACGATACGGCACGCCTCCATTTTTTGGAGCGCAATGGTCGCGCTGATAACCACAAGGCAACCTATAACATTCACCTCGAGGCCAACAATGCCGAAGCAGAAGGCATGTATCTTGGCTATGATTTTTCCTGGAATGGTTTGACTGTCGGCGCAACATTGACCTACCTCAAACTGCAGGATCTTTATTACGGCAAAGCATTTGGTTTTTTTGATCCCGCCCAGACGCTGGATAACAACACCTATATTGTGATTGATTATGCGTATCCCGAAGACCGGATTTTTGAGCGGGAAGTTGCGCCTCCTGAAGGCAGCGGACTGACACTGGATATCCGCCTGCGCTATCAATGGCGCGAGCATTCAGCTCGCCTAGCCATTAACGAGGCTTATTCAAATCTCTATTGGAACACCGCGCCCGGCAGCTTAATTGAAGGAAATGTCAATAATTTGATTAACAACAATGAAGCGGCGATTCGCTTCAGTCATTTTCGCACGCGTTTCCATCAGACCCTGCCGATACATACCGAAGCACAATATCGATATCGCCTAAATACAAGATTCGGCACCGGACTGGATTATGAAAAGCTCGATAATAAAAAATGGTGGAAATGGGTCGGCGACTGGTATATGACCGACAAGTGGACGGGCAGTCTTCTGTGGGCACCGCGGGACGGTATCTTTGGTGTGCAAGTCGAGCACCCAAACTTCCTGATTGGCTTGGAATCCGACAGCTCGGATTACCGCAAAAGCCATTATCTTAAGCTGCAGCTCCTCGCCAGAATAATCTTCTAGGCACCTAGCAAAAAAAGCGGACGTCCCTGTCCGCAATAGAATAGGCGGCCAAACTAGGTTTCCGGCCGCACAAGCGGGTTAGTGTAAAAGTGGCTCTGGATACAGCGCGGCGTAGACGCTTACGAAAGACGAGCGAGTGTTGATATTGATATCGAGCCGCAATCTTCTGGCGAGATCGCTCGCGGAAATAACGCCGCGAATTTTATGTTCTCTTCTATCCACCACTAAGTAATGCTGATACTCATTATCTTTGAGTGTCTGGACCACATCCCCGACAGTCGCCTGCCGCAGCTCGTGATAATCGAGCGCACGCAGACTATCCTTTGGCTGCATAAAATCAGCAGCTGAGAGATCATCTCGATGTGCGCCTTTGGCAACTCGCTTAAGTATTTCCTGTTGATTCAAATCCTCTAGGCACACCAGACCTAAGAATTCATTATCTTCATTGACGACCAGCTTCATGCGGACATGAGCTTGCATCATGCTTTGCTCAATATCACAGGCGCGATCGTGGCGATCAGCGACTAATGGCTGGATATATTTGAAGTCTGTCATCACCGATAACGCCGGTGAATCCAGGGTTATCTTGTTGAGCACATCGGGATAAGCCAATGTGTCCACAGTCTCTAATTGATATAAGTTAAACCGCTTCATATACAAGTCCTCACGGAACAACTGCACGCCTTTAGACGCGCGGGAACACTTCGCAATACAGCGAAGGTAAGCCCACAAATAAAGGACGAATTGTTGGAGCTATTATCACTTCAAGGCGAAGCGAAACAGGCGTGGTTTATGCCTGGTTAGGAGGAGCTCGAATGGGATAGTAAGTGGAGGCTGTGGTAATTATGGAAAAAGAAGTGTGCTGAACTCTATCGCGTTGTGCGCTCGGCAGAGAAAGCGCATTAACATTGACCAGATGAAACTTTTCGCTTTCTTTGTCGCTAAGCTTCTGCACCTTATCCGTGGCAGCTAGACCCGCAACATGATCCACCACCGCAACGAACGCTTTCGCTGCAGTGGAGCTTTGCTTTTGAGTTCGGTGATCCGGCAGACAAGCCGCCAGAAAAAAACTTAAAAGCAAAAAATATTTAATGGAGATCCTAGTCACGCCAACTCGCTATAGAAAACTGCTTGTTCATCATAGCACTGCTGCTGACATTTCTTGAATCAATTTTTCGCTAAGTCTGAAAACTGATAAATAGGCCCCGAAAATCGTTTTCGGGGCCTAAAGCCGCTCTGTTCTTATAGCCGAGGATTCCTCATCTCAGGCGCTGTCTCCTCGGGAGCATCGATTTGTTTGGCCATCTCTCCCGTTTCTTGATCGGCAGCCCCAGCGTCCAACGACTCTTCTGGCTTGCGCTCGTCCATCTGGACTTGTACGCGATTGCGCGGCAATGCTCGCGGATGCTCTTTCTGCAACCAAAGAATCATTTTCTCGCGGATTTCGCAGCGCAAGTCCCAAGAGGTAGGGCTGTTTTTCGCACTCATAAGTGCTCGCAGCTCCATGGTTTCTCGATTGGAATCAATAATTTGCAAAACTTGAACATTGCCGTCCCAAAGCTTGGACTGCCCCAGGAATTCCTTTAATTTCTCACGCATTTTTGCGATGGGCACCGTGTAGTCGGTATGCCAAGTGACCACGCCAATAATGGAGGCATTTTCCCGCGTCCAATTTTGGAAAGGCTTTTCAATAAAGTAACTGAGGGGTATCACAAGGCGGCGCCAGTCCCAGATTTTGACTACGACATAGGTGGAAGTAATTTCTTCAATCCAGCCCCACTCACCCTCGACAACCACCGCATCTTCTATGCGAATCGGTTGAGTAAGAGCAATTTGAATACCGGCGAGCAGGTTGCTCAGCACCGGGCGCGCGGCAAAGCCGACCACTATGCCCGCCACACCCGCAGACGCAAACAGCGAGACCCCGATGCTGCGGCCGCCGGGAAAGGTCATCAGCATGACCGCCGCCGTTACCAAGACAATGATCATCAGCAACGCTTGCCGAAGTACCCGCACGCGGGTACGCATTTTCCGCGCTTCGAGATTGTCTTCCATATCGATACGGTGGCGCGCAATGGAAAAATCGGTCAAGACCGTCACCACCAAATAGGCGACCCAGCCGACAATCGCCACGATTCCCAAAGTGATGATTTGAGAAACTACCATTTCCAACCGGGGCGGCATTTGCACCAGCGGCAAAGTTAACTCAACCGCAATAATCACCATTCCCCAACGGGTTAAACTTTTTATCCGTTCGACCAGCTGGACCCAGGGCGTCTGATCGTGTCGCGCGGCAATTCGCCGCAGCAGTTTAAATAGCAGGGCATGAATCAGCACCGCGAATAACGCCGCCACAATCAGCGCGGCCAAGCCGATCAGATTTTCCATCCCCCAGGAGCTGGCGAATTGATCGAGAAGATTTATGTTATCGGGGGTTTGCTCAGGCATGATGTTCTCCGTTGGGCAGTCAGTTAGGCCGCTGAAGAAAAGGTGACGGAGTGAAGCCGGCTGCAAAAAGCCCGCCAGCCTCTGGCGATACCTAAGCGCTTGAAATTGCGAGGAAAAATACAAACGGAAATACTTGGCGCCGGCAGGGGTTGTAAAAAGTCCTCCGGCAGATGCCAAAGTTACAGATGCGTCGCTATCCGCCCTGAACCGACTGCTCTGTTTGGCCCTCTGCCTTTGTCGCTGCCGCTTTTGGCGCTATAGGTTTAACACCCACCTGGATAACCCGATTGCCATCCAGCTCAGCGACTGTCCAACGCAAACCGTTCCAATCAAAATGATCACCGACCACTGGTTTGCCGCCGATACGCAGTGCAACAAAGTCCCCCAGCTGCAGTTGGTCGTCCAGCGAATTGAGATCTAAGGCATAGAGGGTGGCTAGGTCGCGCAGAGTCACGTCGCCGCGCAAAATGAAATCGCCAAAAAAAGACAGATCAGATGAGCGCGACGGCGCCACACTGAACAACTTGCCGAGCGCGGGCAAGTCGTGTTCATGACCTATTACACAGATGATATCGCCAGCCACCAGGCGGGTGCTGCCGCTTGGATGGAGTAATTGTTGATTGCGAAACAGCGCGGCGATGCGCGTCCCCTCGGGCATATGAAGCTTGCGCAGCTCGGCGCCGACGCACCACCGATCAGCGCCCAAACGGTAAATAAACAGCTCCCACTGACTCGTGGTATGAACGCTTATGCCCACCCGCGAGATCGGCGTCGGCATTGCGGGAACTACGACACCGGCTTTTTTTGCCGCCCAGGAGAGGCTAGTCCCCTGCACCAGCAGCGATACCAACACGATAAAAAAAGCGACATTGAAAAACAGCTGGGCGTTATCCAAGCCCGCCATCAATGGAAAGACAGCGAGAATGACCGGCACGGCGCCGCGCAGCCCAACCCAGGAAATAAAGCAGCGCTCGCGTAAATTGAACCCTTTGAAGGGCAACAGACCGAGAAAGACGGATAACGGTCGGGCGAACAAGATCATCCAAGCGGAGAGGAAAAGTGCCGGCAGCGCAATGGGCAATAGCTCACTGGGCGTCAAGAGCAGGCCGAGAACCAGGAACATGCCGATCTGACTTAGCCAAGCCAGTCCATCAAACATATGCAGAATTCCGGAGCGGTTGCGAATGGGATGATTGCCCAGCCACAGGCCACATACATAAACCGTCACTATCCCGCTGCCGCCCACCGCACCCGAAAGGGCGTAGAGCATGATGCCGGCGCTCACCGCGAGCAGTGGATAGAGCCCATCGGCAATATCGAGTCGGTTGATTAGGTTCAGCAATAACCACCCGCCGCCAAGACCAAGCAGTATCCCAACCCCGAACTGCTGCACTAAGCTGATCAGAACACTCCACGAAAAATCGGTTTGTCCCTCTACCAGCATGGCAATTAGCGTCACCGTCAGAAACATCGCCATGGGGTCGTTGCTACCTGACTCAATCTCTAAGGTCGAGCCAACACGCTCATTTAGGCCCTTGCCATTTAGCAGATTAAAAACCACCGCGGCATCGGTAGAGCCGACAATCGCCCCGATTAACAAGCCTTCAAGCAGGTGCAAGTCAAACAGCCAGGCAGCCATAACACCGGTTAGCCCTGCGGTCGCAATCACGCCAAAGGTGGCGAGTGTCAGCGCTGGCCGCAGCGCCACGCGGAACGTCTTGGCGCGGGTTCGCATTCCGCCGTCGAGCAGAATGATCGCCAGCGCAAGATTGCTCACTAAGTAAGCTAGGTGGTAGTTATCAAAGACGATACCGCCGATTCCATCTACGCCGGCCATCATGCCGACACCGAGGAAAATAACCAGCACCGGAATACCGATACGATTGGAAAACGAACTGACAAGAATACTGGCGGCGACCAGTGCAGCTCCTAAAAAGAGAAGATGATTGATGAAGCTGGCACTCATGTTCTAGCCGAGGTCCTCAAAGTGAAAAGATCCAATTGTAACGACTGCAGCCCTCAGCAGGCGGATAATTCTTCCGAGATGCCGAAAACGGCGATGGCACTGGCCACCACCAAGTTCATGGAAGAGTTCTTGCCCATCATAGGAATATGCGCCGTCTGAGCCGCTTCATCCAGCAACTTCTGGCTGATGCCTTGGCTTTCATTACCAACGATTAACACGATTTCCTTCTGCGCGGGAATCGCGAGGCGACGAAGATCAATGCTGCCACTGGTGATTTCCAGCGCGACTAACCATTGGCCTAGGCCTTTGAGTTCACGCACCAGGGCGAGCGGGTCTTCCGTATAAGACCAAGGCACATACTGCTGAGTGGCGCGCGCCGCGCGGCGCACTTTGGCATTTTCGGGCGTGACGCTGGCGCCGGCCAAGTAAAGGTGGCGCACCCCCAAAGCGTCGGCCATGCGGAACAAACCGCCGATATTGGCCGGATCGGTCACATCCGCTGCCAGCACACTCAGCGGATAGGATTT
>CAYZVN010000001.1:52263-109414 GCA_964482025.1 uncultured Saccharophagus sp.
TGGCCGGATCGGTCACATCCGCTGCCAGCACACTCAGCGGATAGGATTTACCCGAAGGCACATGCTCGGCATGACTCAGTTGTACATTGCCAGTTGACTGCACGTTGCCGGTCGACGGTACCTTGCCGGTTGATCGGGAGGTCACAAAACAGTCCTTCTATACACCCAGTTTTGCTGCACATTGTCGCACACCAACACGAGGTCACTGAGCCGCATACACTGGGCCAGGCTGTCCGGCAGGGCGTCGTTGTAATGGGTTTGCACCCCCATACTGGCTTTATCTTTTTTTAAGAAATCAAACATCGAGGTCAGGCGCTCGCCAAAGCGCGCGCCCTTTGCCTGGGCGTCGGTAAATGTGTGATAGAACTTGGTGAACGACATGGTGGAAGCGCCTAAGCCTATGGCCAACATGGCTTCTATGTACTGCAGATAAGCGCGAGAAGCGTATTCCATCAGCGCTGAGCGATTAGTCGTATCGCCCCGATATTCCGCGAAAACCACCCGCTGCGCCGCATCGAGAGCACCCGGTGCCAAGCGACTATTGGGTAGATTACCCTGCAGTTGGTAACGCTCGGCCCCGCAGCGAATACTGTCAGACCTCAACTCACAGCCACTTAGGCTTGTGGTCGATGCAGCAGGAGCCTCGGTGCGAGCGGGCTCGATTTGCGCATCAGGCTTAGGCAGAGCGGGCTTAGACGCAGCTCGTTGGGGCGAAGCTGCGGGCGCCGCCGGTCGCCTCGCCTCTGGCGGCAGGCTGATACCTGCCTGCTCGGCCGGGCGGCGCAACAACAGGCGCTGGGTTTTCTCGGGATTGCGGCGCAGCTCCTGCAGACTCGGCAGCACCGCCGAGGGGTTCGCCGCGCGAATCTTGCAGTAGGTCCGCTCCAGCGGTGTGCGGGCCTGCTCTTCGCAAGCGGTTCCCTGCGCCTCAACCCCCAGGCTAAGCAAGAGGGCAGGCAGGTAAAACAAAGCGCTGCGCAATAACATGTCAATAATCTCCGAGTGCTCTGGTCGGCCGAACGAGGGCAAAGATTTTAGTTCAAGGCATGCCCCGGCGCTTATTTGTCCGTACAATAGCCGGCTTGCAAACGAGGGTGCCCCATGGAAAACGACCAATATACCGATTTCGGTTTTCAGAAGGTAAAAGCCGGGGAAAAAGCGAGCCGAGTGGCAGATGTCTTTCACTCCGTCGCCGGCAAGTACGACCTAATGAACGATTTGATGTCCGGCGGCGTGCACCGCCTGTGGAAACTGTTTACGGTGGAGATGGCCGCGGTACGGCCGGGTCAGGCCGTCCTTGATATCGCCGGAGGCACTGGCGACCTGGCCGCCAAGTTTTCCCAGCTGGTGGGGCCGACCGGCAATGTTGTGCTCGCCGACATCAACTCCGCCATGCTGAATGTCGGCCGCGATAAGCTGCTCGATCGCGGTCTCGCTCACAATATTTTTTTCGCCCAGGCCGATGCGCAATATTTGCCGTTTCCCGATAACACCTTCGACTGTATCACCATCGCCTTTGGCCTACGCAATGTCACCGACAAGGATCTCGCCCTGCGCTCGATGCTGCGCGTATTAAAGCCCGGCGGACGCTTACTGGTGCTGGAGTTCTCCAAGCCGCAATCCGGCCTGCTGGAAAAAGCCTATGACACCTACTCCTTCCGCCTCCTGCCGCTGATGGGACGACTGGTGGCTGGTGACGCGGACAGCTACCGCTATCTGGCCGAGAGCATTCGCATGCACCCAGACCAGGAAACCTTAAAGCAAATGATGGACACCGCCGGCTTCACCCAGTGCAGTTATCACAATATGACCGGCGGCATAGTGGCTCTGCATAAAGGGATAAAACCTTGATCGACCCGGCACTCCATGCGGCACTCGCTCGCGGATTGGAGCTCAGTCTGAACCGCGCCCTCACCTATGACCCGGGCAGTCAAGCGGCGCTCGGCCAGCTCGCCGGCCAATGGCTGAAAGTCGAAATGCGCAAGCCCGATCTGTCGCTCTACTGCGGCTTCTCCTCCAGCGGCATCCAATTGTTCAGCTATCGCGAAGAGCCGCCGGATTGTACGCTCACCGGCACCGCACCCGCCTTGGTCAGCCTGCTCTGGCGCGAGCGGCACAGCTTGGCTGGCAGCGGCGTGGAGATCTCAGGTGACATCGGCCTGCTGCACAAGCTGCAGCAAATTCTCGCCGACCTGGAGCTGGACTGGGAACAGCTGCTGTACGAGGCCATCGGCCTCGCAACCACTCCAGCGGCGGCCAATGTGTTGGGTTATCCGCTCGTCCACTTCCTACGCACAAGCGTCGCGCAGGTTCGCCGTCACGCCGAAGTCGCGCCGGACTGGTTTCAGGATTATCTGACCGAAGAGGTTCGCCTGCTGCCATCGCCTCACGAAGTCGCGGCGTTTGCGGCAGATGTCGATGAATTGCGTGCCGCCACCGATCGCTTGGACGCGCGCCTGCACAAGTTGCGCCTTCAGATTGACCGAGAGAAGCCATCCCTTCCGTGACTCAATTCCGCCGCCTGCTCACCATTCTCGCCACTTTCGGCCGCTATCGTATTGACGAGCTGCTGCCGGACCACACCCGGCCGCGGGCACTCAGCTGGCTGCTGCGCCCCTTCCACCGGAGCAGTACGGCAGGCCTGAGCCGCGGCGAGCGCCTACGGCGTGCGCTGGAAGATCTGGGGCCGATTTTCATCAAGTTCGGCCAGCTGCTGTCCACCCGCCCCGATTTATTGCCCCCCGATATAGTGCAAGAGCTGAATAAGCTGCAGGATCGGGTGCCGCCATTTCCGAGCGCGCAATTTCGCGCTCAAGTCGAGCAGGCGCTCGGGCAGCCGCTGACGGAAGCCTTTGCCGAATTCGACTCCGAGCCCCTGGCCTCGGCCTCGATCGCCCAGGTCCACGCTGCGCGCTTGCCCGACGGCACTGAGGTGGTGGTCAAATCTGTACGCCCGGGGATCGAAAAGGTGATCGAACAGGACGTCGCGCTGATGGCCTGGCTGGCAAAGCTGGTTGAGCGCTACAGCCCAAACGGCGAGCGCCTGCGCCCGGTTCAGGTAGTGGAGGAATACCGCCAGACCATCTTCGATGAGCTCGACTTAATGCGGGAAGCGGCCAACGCCGCCCAGTTGCGGCGCAATTTCGAAACCTCGCCGATGCTGTACGTGCCGCGCATCCACTGGCAATGGTGCCGCCGCCAAGTGCTGGTGATGGAGCGTATTTACGGCGCCCAGGTGACTGATCTGGACACCCTGCGACAGCACAATGTCGACATCAAACTGCTGGCGGAACGCGGGGTGGAAATCTTTTTCACTCAGGTCTTCGAGCACAACTTCTTCCACGCCGATATGCACCCAGGGAACGTCTATGTCTCTTTAGAAAACCCGGATGACCCCAGCTACATTGCCCTGGATATGGCGATTATCGGCTCGCTGTCGCGAGAGGACCAGTTCTACCTTGCGCGCAATCTGCTGGCTATGTTTCGGCGGGATTACCGCCAGGTGGCCGAACTCCATGTGCTCTCCGGCTGGGTACCCAAAGACACCTCCATCGGCGCCTTTGAAGCCGCGATACGCACGGTCTGTGAACCCATCTTCGCCAAGCCCATCAAGGATATTTCCTTTGGTGATGCGCTCATCACCCTGTTCCAGACAGCGCGCCGCTTCGATATGCCAGTGCAACCGCAGCTGGTGCTGCTGCAGAAAACCCTGGTCAATATTGAAGGGCTCGGCCGCCAGCTCTACCCGGAGCTGGATCTGTGGGAAACCGCCCACCCGTTCCTCGAGCGCTGGCTAAAAAAACGCTTCCATCCCGTTACCCTGTTCCACGAGCTGCGTCGCCAAGCGCCGGAATGGATGGAAAAGTTTCCCGAGGTCCCCCATTTGGTGCTGGATACCATCGGCAAAATCAACGACCTGGGGAGTACGGCGCCACAGTTGCGACAAACGGGTGGATTGCTGCAGGATTACGCCCGCCAGAGGCGCCAGCGCAAACGCCGACGCGCCATAGCCGCAGCGGCATTTGCCGGGGCGGGCTACTGGCTGTGGCCAAGTTTGGCTGGAGCGCCACTTGAAGGCGTGCTCTTGGCCGCCATCGGCCTTGCGGCCCTGTTGCTGAGTTAAGATCATGAAAGTCCTTCTCCAAAGAGTGACGAGCGCACGGGTGGACGTGGCCGGAGAAACCGTTGGCGCCATCCAACAGGGTCTGCTGTTGCTGGTGGGCATAGAGCGACACGACACGGCTGAAGGCATATCCCGCATGGTGGACAAGCTGTTGGCCTATCGGGTTTTCGCCGATACTGCGGGCAAGATGAATTTAAGCGTGCGCGACATAGGCGGGGGAGTAATGGCCGTCTCTCAATTCACCTTGGCGGCGGATACCCAAAAAGGTCTGCGCCCGAGTTTTTCCTGCGCGGCACCTCCGCAACAAGCAGCCGATTTATTCGAGTTGCTGGTGCACCAGCTGCGCGAGCGGCACGCTCCGGTGGCCTGCGGAGTATTTGCGGCGGACATGCAGGTACATCTCGTTAATGACGGTCCCGTGACCTTTATGCTTCAACAGTGAAAAAGGTGAACCCGTGAGGGTTCGCACAATAAACAGTGAGTCAGATTCGTCGACAAAAACCGAAAACTCAGCACAATTAAACGATTAACAACTCAATAAGAGGACTCAGTATGGAACCCGTTTCTGCTCTTTTAATGACCTTTGGCGTTGTTCTAGTGGCGATCAGTTGGTTTTACTTAATGTTTGTTGCCTTCGAAGACGATTTCAACTGGGGCTTGTGCACGGTGTTCCTGCCGCCGCTCTCCTATCTCTATGCCTGCCTCAATTGGAATAAAGTCAAAGGTGTGCTGGGCTTAGCCATCCTCGGTTGGGTCCTTATTATTGTCGGCTGGTAATTTTCCACATTTCTCTCCCCACAATTTGCAGCTACACTCAATCAGAGCGCTCCGCGCCTTCCATTAGGTGCGGGCGACTCCGTCGCCTGACCTGACATAGCCTCATCTTAACGACTGCAGTTATTCAAAAAGCGCATAAAGCAGCGGCGCCTTTTTCAATATGTTCGTGACTGTTAACAGACCGGATTATTGGGAGGCCAGATGAACCACGAACGGACAGAGAAGGATTTTTTCGAGGACAAACTGATTGCCCTGCTGCGCGCAAAAATGTCTCGAGAAACACCGGGCTTTATGCAGCGCGATGCGCACCCAAAGCAGCACGGGCTCGTCAAGGCACAGTTTAAGGTCGTCGATAATTTACCGCCCCACCTGCAGCACGGCGTTTTAGTTTCGGGACAGCACTATGACGCCTGGGTACGATTTTCCAACCAATACGCACCCCCGAGACCCGATACCAAAAAAGATATTCGCGGCGCCGCAATCAAACTGATGAATGTACCCGGCGACAAGCTCGACGCCGATGATGGCAACACCACCAGTCAAGACTTCGTTACCATTTCCACTCCGATCTTCGTTACCCGCACGGTCGAAGAATTTTGTTATTTGCTCAACGCTTTGGTCAAAGGCAAGTTTGCCTTGCTACTGCACTTTCTGCGTTATCCCCGATCGCTTTGGAACTTACTCAGATCCAATAAATGTTACTGGAGCCCATTGCAGGCGCGCTACTGGAGCACCACCCCCTATCAATTGGGGCCGCGACAAGTTGTCAAATATTCGCTGATCCCGCAAGCGGGCGCTGTGAATAAAATACCGCGCGCTGCCGGATCCGACTTCTTGCGCGAAAATATGATCGCGCAATTGCAGGAAAATGATTTCAATTTTGACTTTTGTGTGCAATTGCAGACTGACTCAAAGCTCATGCCGATAGAAGACTCCGGCAAGCTCTGGCGCGAAGATATTTCGCCGTTTATAAAGGTCGCAACCCTGGCCATCCCGCGGCAAATTTTTGCGACTCCCGCGCAAGACGCTTACGGCGCTTACTTATCGTTTAACCCATGGCACAGCCTTTCGGCGCACCGTCCGCTTGGCAGTATCAACCGGGCTCGCCAGAGGGTTTACAGCGCGTTGTCGAGCTTTCGTCATCAGCACAACCATCAGCCGCAAATCGAACCCATCAACTACGATCTACCCGATGATTTGCCGACGATTAAAGAGCAGGCCTCTTAATGACTGCGGCAGCAAGGAGCCTATATGTCTAATATAGCCGGTAAGGCGTATGCCATGAATGTGATTACACCGCTTGGACGCTGGTGGGTTTTTCTTAATTTGGCGATCTTCAAGCTGGCAAAGACGCCCGTGCTTCGCCGCCGATTCAACGGTCTGAAGGCGCTGTCCCTGATTCATTACGCGCGCTGGGTAGTGATCCGGAAAAACCAATTTCCCCGTTTAGCCGAAACTCAGCCCAAAGAAAAATTAACCTATCCCTATATGGTATTTTTCAGCAATTTTAATGGCAGCTGGACGCAATATGTCGACTCTTTCCATATGGCGATTCCGCGAGGGCTCGATTTGATGTGGAAGAATAATATCCGCTATCCAAAGTCGGTGCCTTTGCAGCCCTTTCACCGCTATATCCTGCACAACCAAATTTGGACCGACCATTATTACAGTGCCTACCCATTGGCCTCCGCTAATGACATCAAGGCCGCGATCATGCTCAAGGCCGCTCTGATTGATTTTATTGCGCACACAGAGGAGGTAACCGACGAGGAGTTTGCGCGGTTGTATAAGGCGATGCTTTTTAATATCCAAGAACACCTTGGCAAGCTCGCGCATGCCCCAGTCGTTAATCTTGCCAACCAGGCGACGCAAGAACGCCGACGCCTCAACCAGCTTTATGGAAGACTCGAAAGCCAATCATCGCGAGAATAGCTTATGCGCTCTGATTTTGCGGAACCCACACCGCTTACATTATTGAGCCCGATTAACAACGGCAGCTTGGGCGAGCAGAGTTATGCGGCCTTAACGCGCCAGTATTTGCAGTCGCTCGAAAGCCACGACCTAAGTCCGATGGCGCGCGTTCCCAATACGTTTTTGTGTCGGTTTTTTATTTTAAATGATGTTTTTTACGAAGGCTCCCCAGCACAGGAAGATCATCTGCAATCCAAGTATTTAGTATTTTGCGGCAATTTCTACGGCGAGGTGGACGCCTACTTGCGCGGCTTTTGGCAACACGCACGCGAGCATATTGATAAAACTTGGCAGTATTGCGTCGCCTTTGATCAAGTGACCGATGAAAATTCTTTTATTGATTACATCAAAAAGTGCACGGTAAAAACCACATTTTATTTTAACGGATCCAGCGGCGAGCCTCTGGCAGAGCAATTAAAAGCCCTTTATTTGAAGCAGGAATTATCACAGTTTGCCTGTGATACTCAGGGCCAGTCGCCCCAACAATTACGCGCGGCCTTCCGCCATTTTATTGCCCGCACTAAGCCGACTGATCTGGAGGCGCCCAGCTGGAGCCCCGGGCAAAACTTTCTCTGACCAGGGAGCGAGTATGAGCGCGCACGGTTTAGACCTCGATGACATCCAGGGCAATATCGTCAAAGCCTATGGCCGCTTCGGCTACCCTAAGGCGCGCTATATATTCTTTCAATTTCACGATATGGACGGCGGGCGCGGCTTTCTTCGCGCGGTCTTGCCACTACTAACCACCAGCCGGCCGTGGTTCGCTAACACTCGACTACCGGACGCCACCACCAACATTGCCTTTAGCTATCAAGGGCTCAAACACCTGGGTCTGCCCACCCGCTCGCTGCACAGCTTTCCCGAGGAGTTCAGCATGGGCATGAAAGCGCGTGCCGATATCCTCGGCGACGATGGCCCGAGCGCTGCACACCACTGGGACCCCATTTGGCAAAACGACAAATGTGTCCATATGTTCATGTCCATCAACGCCCGCAGCGACACCGCCCTCGAAGCCCGCTACGCCGAAATCCAAATCTGTCTCGCCCCCTATCAACAAGGTGGCCAGGTGGAGCAACTGAGTGGCAACAGGGGCGCTCACAGTGGCGAGATGGCCTATCAAGACGCTGCAGCAGTGGTAATCGACGGCAAGATCACCGCCAAAGAGCATTTTGGTTATACCGATGGCATTTCCGACCCATACTTCAAGGGCAGCGGCAGCAATCCCGAAAACCTGATCGGCGGCGGTAAACCCACCCGCCGGGACCCCGCCACGCCCAGCGGGTGGGAACCGCTGGCAACCGGCGAGTTTATTCTCGGCTACAGGGACGAGACGCAAGAATTGCCCATAGCACCGGTACCGCGCCTGCTGTCCTACAACGGCACCTTTATGGTGTACCGCAAGCTGCACGAAAATGTGGGCTCCTTCAACCGTTACATCCGCGAACTCGGCGCCGACTTTCCCGGCGGGCCGGAAGCATTGGTGGCGAAAATGTCGGGGCGCTGGCGCAACGGCGCGCCCGTTGTCACATTTCCTACCCAACCAGAAGCCGACGCTTTTATTGCCGAATTGGAAGCGGCCCGTGTCGCAGTGCAAAAGGCCGATGACGAAAAGCAAAAGGCCCAAGCCCAGGCGCATTTCAATCAGCTGCGTAGACGGCTTACCGGTTTTAACTTTAACCAGGACCTCAAGGGCGCGCGCTGCCCCATGGGATCGCATATTCGCCGCACGAATCCGCGCGGATGCCTGGAATACGGTATGAAAAACGCCTTCTCGACACCCGGCGCGCTCGATAACCGGCGGCGTATTCTGCGCCGCGGCCTGCCCTACGGAGAGGTGACGAACCCGGCGTCGGATGACGGCGAGCACGGCGTTATTTTTATGGCGATAGGCAGCAGCATTGAACGGCAATTTGAATTCGTGCAGCAACAATGGATCAATTACGGCAACGACTTCAAGCTGGCCAACCAGCGGGATCCGCTCCTCGGTAATCACCACGGTAACAGCGACTTTATGATCGAAGGCAGCAGCGCCGAAAACCCGCCGTTCTTTTGTCCGCGCCTGCCGCGCTTCGTCACCACTCGCGGCGGCGAATATTTTTTTATCCCCAGCCTTACCGCCGTCCGCATGATGGCCGACAACCTGGTCGACCCCACCTAAGTGGCGACGGCAGGCTCCATCCACCGGAAGGCCTGTGGCATACTCCGCCCCTCTTTGCCTTATCCCGAGTCGTTCGATGATTTTTGCGTTTTTTGAGAGGCTTCTAAATCCCTTTCCACAACAAACACCCCAGCAGCCGCCGGGCACTTTCCTCGCGTTTTGCCGCCACTACACCACCGGCAGCTTTCGCTTTCTGGCGCTGATGGCGGCACTGACTGCTTGCGTGGCTACCATAGAGGTGTTTCTGTTCCGCTTCCTCGGCGAGCTGGTCGATTGGCTGACCACTTACCAGCCCGACCAATTGATGCAAGAGGTTGGACCGCGACTGTGGTGGATGGCAGGACTCGTCGTTGTGGGCTTGCCGCTGGCGATTTTTTTCCATGCCACGGTCATTCACCAAACGCTGTTAGGCAATTTCCCCATGCGTATCCGCTGGCAGGGCCACCGCTATCTGCTCAGCCAAAGCTTAAGTTTTTACCAAGACGAATTTGCCGGCCGGGTCGCCACCAAGCTCATGCAAACCTCGCTGGCGGTGCGCGAAACGCTGATGAAACTGCTGGATGTATTCCTCTACAGCAGCGTGTTCTTTATCGGTATTCTCGCCATGACCGGTGCCATGGACTGGCGCCTGACCTTGCCCTTCCTCGCGTGGCTGGCGTGCTACATAACGGCGTTGTTCTATTTTGTTCCCCGGCTCCAAAGCATCGCCCAGCGGCAGGCGGATGCGCGCTCGGAAATGACCGGCCGCATTGTCGATACTTACACCAATATCACCACCATCAAACTCTTCTCCCACTCCCAGCGAGAAGCCGAATACGTACGCACCAGCATGGATGACTTTCTGCAAACGGTGCATCCGCAAATGCGCTTGGTCACCCGGTTTGTCACCACCGTTTGGACGCTCAACGCGCTGTTGATCTTCGGTGTTTGCGCCTCCGCCATTTTGCTTTGGAGCGGCAATCACGTGAGCACTGGCGCCATAGCCGCAGCCGTGGGTGTGGTGATGCGTCTATACGGGATGTCACAGTGGGTTATGTGGGAGGTCTCCGGCCTGTTCGAAAATATCGGCACCGTTCACGACGGCATGCAGACGCTCGCCCGCTCGCGCCAGATCATCGACGCGCCGAACGCGGCACCCTTGAAGATTGAGCGCGGGGAAATCGAGTTTCGCGACCTCTCATTCCATTACGGCAAGGGTGGCGGGGTCATTGATCATTTCAATTTGACCATCCGTGCGGGCGAAAAAGTGGGCTTGGTGGGACGCTCGGGGGCGGGCAAGAGCACCTTGGTGAACTTGCTGCTGCGCTTCTATGACGTGGAGTCGGGGCAGATCCTGATCGATGGCCAGAACATCGCCGACGTGCAGCAGGAATCTCTGCGCAGCAATATCGGCATGGTGACTCAAGACACCTCCTTACTGCACCGCTCAGTGCGCGAAAACCTACTGTACGGACGACCGGATGCCAGCGAAGAGGAGATGCACCGAGCAGCGCAACAGGCCAAAGCCGACGAGTTTATTGCCGAACTGGAAGATCACAAGGGCAGGCGCGGTTACGACTCCCACGTGGGCGAGCGGGGGGTGAAGCTCTCGGGCGGTCAGCGCCAGCGTATCGCCATTGCGCGGGTATTGCTGAAAAACGCACCCATTCTAATTCTTGATGAAGCCACCTCGGCGCTGGATTCCGAGGTGGAAAACGCCATTCAAGAGAGCTTGAATGAGCTGATGGCGGACAAGACAGTGATCGCCATAGCCCACCGACTTTCCACCATAGCGGCTATGGACCGGCTGATCGTCCTCGATGGCGGCAGAATCGTGGAGCAGGGCACTCACCGCGAGCTGCTTGCGCAAAATGGCTTGTACGCGCAGCTTTGGGCACACCAGTCGGGGGGATTTCTCTAAACCCAGCCGCTACTCCCTAGGGGCCGGGTAAAGTGGCTTATTAGAGAAAAGCGCTTGCTTGGACTCAGCGGCGGCGCTTCTGCTCCGTGTCCTCAATGCGAATGGCACGCTTCTGCAGAGAGTTCTGGGAATTCAGAGCGACGCTACCGACAATCAGAGCCAAACCTAGAATCAACAGGGCGTTGATCATAACAACCTCACAGCTACCGCATTTTTTGTGGGAAGCCCGCCATCTCAAGCGAAGCGGGACACAGGTCACACACAAAGTTACGACCTGCTCTAAAAGAGTGGGTGCTTTCGCGTGAAATTGCAAGGAGGATATAAGTGACAGGGTCGGCAATTCCCGACCCTTAGAACTACGCGCAATCAGCCGCCGAGCTTGGTGTTTTTCGCTCGCTTGCGCTCGTTTTCCGTCAACAGCTTTTTGCGCAGACGAATGTGATGGGGCGTGACCTCCACCAGCTCATCGTCCTCGATAAACTCCAGCGCCTGCTCCAGGGAGTGACGAATGGGCGGCGTCAGGGTGAGCGCTTCATCGGTACCGGCGGCACGGATGTTGGTGAGCTGCTTGGCTTTGGTGGGATTCACCACCAGATCGTTATCTCGCGAGTGGATACCGACAATCTGGCCCTCGTAAATCTCTTCCCCATGGCCGAGGAACAAGCGGCCGCGCTCCTGCAGATTGAACAAGCCGTAGGCGAGCGTCTTGCCTTTTACCATGGACACCAACACACCGTTTTTGCGGCCGGCCATTTCGCCGCCTTTTACCGGGCCATAATGATCGAAAATACTCGTCATAATGCCAGTGCCGGAGGTGAGAGTGAGGAATTGACCGCGAAAGCCGATCAACCCGCGAGACGGGATGAGGAACTCCAGCTTCACCCGACCTTTGCCGTCGGGCTCCATATTAGTCAGCTCTCCACGGCGCAGGCCGAGCTCTTCCATGATTGAGCCCTGGTGTTGCTCTTCGACATCGATGACCACTTGCTCATAGGGCTCGTGGATTTCGCCATCCACCAGCTTCTGGATGACTTCCGGTCGCGACACGCCGAGTTCGAAACCTTCGCGGCGCATGCTCTCGATCAACACGGATAAGTGCAACTCACCACGGCCGGAGACGATAAATTTGTCCGGGCTGTCGCCCTGGCGCACCCGCAGGGCGACATTGTGGATCAACTCCTGCTCGAGCCGCTCTTTAATATTGCGAGAGGTGACAAACTTGCCGTCCTGGCCGGCGAAGGGTGAATCGTTGACTTGGAAGGTCATGCTGACGGTGGGTTCATCCACCGACAGCGGCGGCAGCGCCTCGACTTTTTCGGGCGCACACAAGGTATCGGAGATCCCCAACTTATCGATCCCGGTTATGCACACGATGTCGCCAGCGGAAGCCTTTTGTGTCTCTACTCGCTCCAACCCGTGAAAGCCCATCACCTGCAGGATTTTGCCGCGTCGCTGCTTGCCCTCCCGGTCCAGTACGACAACCATCTGGTTGGGGCTGACGCTGCCACGGGCAATCCGACCTACCCCTATGACACCGACGTAGCTGCTGTAGTCCAGCGCCGAAATCTGCATCTGGAATGGCCCATCGCGATCCACTTTGGGCGGTTTGACCTTATCGATGATCATTTCAAACAGCGGCGTCATATCCGGTGCCATAGCGCTGGGATCAAGACCTGCGATGCCGTTTAGCGCCGAGGTATAAACGATGGGAAAATCGAGCTGTTCATCGGAAGCACCGAGGCGATCGAACAGATCAAACACCTGATCGACAACCCAGTCGGGGCGGGCGCCGGGGCGGTCAATCTTGTTGACTACCAAAATGGGGTTCAAGCCGCGCTCAAACGCTTTACTGGTGACAAAGCGCGTTTGCGGCATGGGGCCGTCGACCGCGTCCACCACAAGACACACGCAGTCAACCATCGACAGAACGCGCTCTACTTCGCCGCCGAAATCGGCGTGACCGGGGGTGTCGACGATATTGATGCGGTAGTTATTCCAGCTTATGGCGGTGTTTTTGGCCAGAATCGTAATTCCCCGTTCCCGCTCTTGATCGTTGGAATCCATCACCCGCTCGGAACCCTGATCTTTGCGATCCAAAGTGCCGGATTGTTTTAGCAGCGTGTCTACTAGGGTGGTTTTGCCATGGTCGACGTGAGCAATGATGGCGATATTGCGCAGATTTTCTATCACAGGAGGGGAGCCTCTAGGGTATGTGGGCGGGGGGCGCGCATTATAGCGATACGAATTTACCAGCGATAGCGCCCAGAGGTGCTACAGTTATCAATAATTATGACAGGTGATTGACTTGGTTTGACTTTGCTGGCAATTCACAGAATACTTGCGACGTCACGAGACGGCACCATGTCGTCACCTCCTGCAACATGACACCGCGTGATTTGCGCAATCAAAGAACCCGGGTTTTACTGAACAATAACAATGCTTTAGGCCGCCGAAAATCCCTGGAGACCATCTGGTATGAAGAAGCTACTGCTTTTAGGTTTGTCCACTTTTGCCCTATCCGCCCACGCGTGGGAACCCAGCTATTATGCGGGTGCAGGCTTCTCTCCTTGGAAAGTCAATTCACAGGTCTCCTCGTTGGATTACAGCGTCCAAACTATTGACGGCTTTGTCGGCATCAATTTATTTCCTTATATCTCTCTGGAAGCGCGCGTCGGTGGCGGCATTAATGAAGGCCGAGACAACTTCGTCTATCAAGATGGCGACAGCATTATGGAACTGCGCACCGGCACCGAAATCACCTATTACGCCAGCGCCTACTTCCGCCCCCATATCACCAATGAGCGCGCCAGCCTCTACGGCCTGCTGGGCGTGACCACCATAGAGCTCGACACCAACTCGCCGGGCCTGCCCTCTGAAGACACCGAAAACGCGGCCTCTTTCGGCATTGGCGTAAGCTTTGTTGTGACCCCTAAGATTAATGTGGTTGCCGAGTGGAAGAAGTTGATCAACGCCGATGACTTTGACATTCGCGGCGGCACTGTTGGTTTTGCCTATAAATTCTAAGCTTTTGCGGTCCGGCAACCGCCGGACCGCGCCCCCTCTTCACAGCTCTGTATCCCCCCTTAGCATTCCGCTAAGATCTCGGCATTACCCAGCCGGATCTTTGCAATGCAGCACGACCTTTTCGAATTCCTCGACATTCTCAAAATTCTGATCCGCCACCCCAGTGTGGTCAGCGCGGAGCATTCGTTCTTCCGTGTGCTGCAGCGCGAGCTGGAGGAAATCGGGGTAAAAGCCACTTGGTATGAAGGCCTGTTAGTGGCGCAGGGCAGCAAGCCGGACAGCCGTTATCTGTCCGCCCACATAGACCGTCACGGGCTGATCTGTACTGGCCCCAATGAATTTCAGTACGCCGCTTTTATTGCCAGCAACCGCGGCGATCTGATCGGCGATTCAGTTTCCGAGCAGACGTTTACCAAAATTTCCGAGCGCTACCACGGAGCGGCCGTCAACGCTTACGAACCCTGGTCTGGGGTCTATCGCGGCAAAGGCACCATTCACCGGGCTTACCTTTGCCCACAGCGCGGCAATATGGTGTTTGAGATACACGGCCTTGAGCATGTGGTGGCCGGCACCCCGGTGGCCTTTCAGGACAAGCTGACCATTTCGGGTAAGCGCATCAGCGCGCAGCTCGATAATGTATTTTCGGCGGCGATCATTCTCTATCTCTTTCGCCGCGGCTATCAGGGGACGGCGTTTTTCACCGCCCAGGAAGAGGCCGGCAGAAGCTGGCGGTTCTTACTGGAATGGTTTCAGCGTTTTGCCAACTCCACCACCAAGCTGATTGTGCTCGACACCAGCCCTTATGCCACCACCGAGGAAGCGGAAGAACAGCATCTGGTACTGCGCAATCGCGATAGCAACGCGGCGTTTCATCCCGATATGATTCGCGAACTGGAGAATGCCTGCCAGATTCTCGGCATTCGCTATGCGTTTAAAGACGCCTATATCGAAAGGAAAAATAAAGAGCGAAAAAGCCAGGGCAAGGATCCTTTTTCGCTCGGCAGCACGGAACTGGGCCGCATCATCAATGCCTCTAAAGGCATGATCCAAGGCGCAACCCTGCAGGTTCCCACCACCGGTTATCACACCACGGAGGAGACTTGCTCGCTAAGCTCAGTCGGCGCCTTGATCGAATTGCTGAAGTACTACACGATTGATATCAATCCCGGATAACAAGCCAAACGCGCTTGGTTCCACTACCGCAACCCAGGAGAAGCCTCCATGTCACGCTCACACTTCCTCTCGCGAACAATGCTCGCCGCCGCTCTAGCGCTGGGCGCGGCGCACGCCAGCGGCGAACCCGCTAAGTGTCCCGACTATCTGAACACCGAGCTGCGCCGGCTGCATTCGCAAGAAAGCGCCAATCTGTGTGAGTTTTATCAGGCGGGCAAACCCATGGTGATCGTCAATACCGCCAGCCACTGCGGCTTCACCAAGCAATTTGGAGGGTTGGAAAAGCTGCACCAGAAATATCAAGACCAGGGACTAGTGGTATTGGGCTTCCCCTCCAACAGTTTTAATCAGGAAGAGAAAACCGAAGAGGGAACGGCGCGCGTCTGCTACAAAAATTACGGCGTAACCTTTCCCATGTTTGAGCATGTGGATGTAACCGGGGATAACGCCCATCCGCTGTTTGCCTATCTCGCGCAACAAACGGAAGCGCCCTCCTGGAATTTCAATAAATATCTGATCGACGGTGACAAAGTGCAGCACTATGGTTCGCGCGTCGCCCCGCAGGACTCACCTCTGGAACAGGCTGTCCAGCAGGCCTTAACACCAAGCGGCACGGCCGCACGCTGAGGCGAGCAGCGCTTTTGTAAGCGCTACTGATCCGGTTTTCTTAGGGCCAACCGAAAATGCCGCCGTCACGCTTTTTAATCGGCTCGGCGGTGTTTTCTCTCTTCTCGAATAGCTCGAGCACTTGGATCTTACCGCGCTTGGCGTCCACCACACAGCTCACCAGCACCGGTTTGCTCGGCGCACCCGCGCTTTGATCGGTGATGTAAGTCGCCGTAAAAAAGATTCGGTAGCGGTTCATACTACTGTCATAACGACTGGACAAACGATCGAGCGTTACATGCCGCAGCTGATGTTGATAGTCACGGGGTATCCGCTTTTCACAGGTGAGAATAGCGTCGGTCAGCGTGATATTTTGATAGCCTTCGTCTTCCTCACCAAAGCCCAAAGAACCACGCGCCAGCCACGTGCTCAGCACAAACGCCAGCAGTATGCTGGCGGCGATTAGCAGCAGCCACCATTTTTGTTGACGGAGATTCTTTTTGCTTGTCGGCAAAGGGCTTCACCTATGCGTGCGCCTCCGCTTGCGTCTCACTCCCTTTGTTTTTACGAGGACGATAAACGGCGACATTATCGAAACCTGCGTCGCGCAAGTGGGCGGCATGCAGCTGACTCATTACCCCTTTTGCACAATACAGCAGGTACTGGCGCGAGTGATCCAGCTGGACAAACTCGCTATTTAAACTATAGAAGGGAATCTTCAAGGGTGCGCTGTGAGCACCCGTCAGGCGCAGCGGCTGCAGCTCCCGCTCGTTGGGGTGGCGGATATCAATCACCACCTGGTTCGGTGCCGGTGAGCTCACTTCGCTCACCTGACTTGCACCGCGTTCCACATCTTGCATAACCGAGTCGATAGATTGCACTTTCGTGTTCGCCAGGGCCTCGGCTAATACCTGCGGGTCCATGCGCGCTTCCTCCGCCTCCACTTTGCCCTGGCGCAAGTGCGCGGACGGGCGTACCGAAATCACCCCGCAATATTCGGGAATGGCGGCGGCAAAATGCTCTGCGCCAATGGCGCGGCACTGATCGATAATCGCGCCTTTGTCCATAAAGGCCAGTGGCCGCAGCACGAGCTTGCTACTCGCCTGATCAATAATGGCTAAGTTCGTCAAAGTCTGACTGGATACCTGTGCCACCGCCTCACCCGTCACCAGCGCATCCAGCTCCGCCTTTTCGGCCACTTTACTCGCCGCGCGCAACATAAGCCGCTTGAGCACCACACCCATACAGGAGGGATCGACCTTGGTGAGAATTTCCTGCACCACACCGTCGAAAGGTACGGTGACGAATTTCACCCGGTGGGACGAACCAAAGCGATTCCACAGGTAGAAAGCCACTTCCTTAACGCCCACTTCGTGGGCCATGCCGCCGAGATTGAAAAATAGAAAGTGGGTGCGCAAGCCGCGCTTGATGCTTTGATAGCACGCCACCGTCGAATCAAAACCGCCGGATATTAACGCCAGCACCGCTTCCTGACTTCCCAGGGGAAAGCCGCCGAGTCCGGCGAAGGTCTGCTCCACCACGTAGAGCGTGTCCTTGCGAATTTCCAGACGCAAGAGCAGGTCGGGGTTATGCAAATCGACCCCAGCCGCCTCCGTTTCGTGCAGCAACCGCCCACCGATTTCGCGCTCCACCTCGATGGAACTGAAAGTGTGGCTCCCGGTACGTTTGACCCGTAAACAAAAGGTCTTGCCCTTGAGCGCGTCCGCCCAAGCTCGGTGAGCGTGCTCATAGATTTGCTCGAGATCGCCCAATGGATAGGCGCGCACCCGCGCGAGCTTGGCGACGCCCGGTACGCAGGCGAGTAGGTCCGCCGCCGCCGCGGCGCGCTCGTCATCTTCGCCGGGGATAAAAACCTCGAGATTGTCCCACTCTTGCTGCACGGTGGCCTGAGGGTCAAAGCGCCGCAGTAGTACGCGTAAGTTCTCGGTGAGCTGACGGCTCATGCGTTTGCGCACGGGGCCACTTTTGATGGTGATTTCGGGGAAAAATTTGAGAATAAATTTCATGCTGACAGATCAAGGTGAGGGGTGACGACGCACCAGAATGTTTCATTTATCTGGCAAGACGCACCAAATTAAATCACTATTTTGGTGCAGGTTTTTGGTTTGGCTTGGGCAAAAGCTGCCCAGCTCTGGCTCAAAACTGTGCGCCAAATTATGGCACACAACTTGCCATAGTTACGCTACTTGTTGTCCTTGCTTCTTGGCTAAGAAACTCTTAGATTGTGCCGCCGAAAGCAGATCAACAACCACCCCCCCACATATTCAACCATTAATAGACTACTTGGCTTGGGCCGTAGTTGGAGGCACCCTCATGTCAGAGAAGACTCTGAAACTGATTAAAGAACACGAAGCGCGATGGATTGATCTGCGTTTTACCGATACCAAGGGAAAAGAACAACACGTCACCTTTCCTGCTTCCGTGGTAAATGACAGTTTCTTCACTGAAGGCAAGATGTTCGACGGCTCTTCCATCGCGGGGTGGAAAGGCATTAATGAATCCGACATGATCCTTATGCCAGATGACTCCACTGCGGTGCTGGATCCGTTCTACGAAGAGCCGACCGTCCTCATTCGCTGCGATATCGTTGAGCCCTTGACCATGCAGGGCTACGACCGCGATCCGCGCTCAATCGGCAAGCGCGCCGAACAGTATCTGCAGTCCACCGGCCTGGGAGATGTTGCGCTATTCGGTCCAGAGCCCGAGTTTTTCATCTTCGACAGCGTTCACTTCGCCTCCGGTATGGGCGGTGCGTTCTATAAGATCCGCTCCGAAGAAGCCTCCTGGCAGTCCGGCGAAGATGTCGATGGCAAGCACGGCCACGCGCCGCGCGTCAAAGGCGGCTACTTTCCCGTTGCGCCCATCGATTCGCTGCACGATATCCGCGCCGCCATGTGTAACGCCATGGAGGCTATGGGTCTGGAAATCGAAATTCACCACCACGAAGTAGCCAACGCCGGTCAATGTGAGATTGGTGTGGGCGCCAATACTCTGGTGAAAAAAGCAGACGAAGTACAGATCCTCAAATACTGCGTACACAATGTCGCGCACAGCTACGGCAAAACCGCGACTTTTATGCCCAAGCCCCTGATTGGCGACAACGGCTCTGGCATGCACGTCCATCAGTCTTTCTCGAAAGACGGCGTCAACCAGTTTGCCGGTGAGGCTTACGCGGGCCTGAGCGAAACAGCCCTGTTTTACATCGGCGGCATTATCAAGCACGCCAAAGCGCTCAATGCGTTCTGCAACGCCTCAACCAACTCTTATAAGCGTTTGGTACCAGGCTTTGAAGCGCCCGTGATGCTGGCTTACTCCGCCCGCAATCGCTCGGCCTCCATCCGCGTGCCCTTCGTCCAAAGCGCTAAGGCCAAGCGTATTGAAACCCGCTTTCCCGACCCAACGGCAAACCCCTACCTGGCGTTCGCCGCGCTGTTGATGGCGGGCCTGGACGGCGTTCAGAACAAGATCCACCCCGGTGAAGCCGCTCACAAAGACCTGTATGACCTGGAGCCGGAAGAGGAAGCTGAAATTCCAAAAGTGTGCTCTTCCCTGGAAGAAGCCCTCAACTCGCTGGAAGCCGATCACGAATTTCTTACCCGCGGCGGCGTCTTCAGCAAAGACTTTATCGACTCCTATATCGCGCTCAAGCGCAGCGAAATTCAACGCATCAACATGACCCCACATCCGGTGGAGTTTGAGCTGTACTACTCTGTATAAGCGCTAGCTCCCGATCGATAAACCCCGCACCAGCGGGGTTTTTTATTGCACCGATTTTTCTCCGCACTTGGGGATGCCCTACCAAGGGGCAGTTGCTGTCACTATGCCCCGCCATTGCCCATCATCAAACTTAGTTGCGCACCAAATTGGTGCAATATAATGTAGTGAGCAGGGACAAACGCCGACCCATCCAGCCTTAAGTGTGCACAACATCGCCACTAGGGCATGCGCATTGGCTCGCACCTTGGCCGCAGCCCCGTAATTTGGCGCCTAGCGATCATTTTTTCGGCTCGCAGCGCCTGTCGAGATGCGCGATTTCGCTGCGTGGGCGGCTCGTCAGTGATTGGTTTGGTTTTTGCTTTGGCCTGCTCACCAAATTGGAACTCACCTATGGTCCACGCCACGCATTACAAGAAGATTCTGGATAACCTCCTCACCGCTACCATAGTGCTGGACGCCGATCTGCATTTGAGTTTCGTCAACAGCTCGGCGGAGATGTTGCTGAGCGTAAGCAGCGACCAATCTCTGGGAAAGCACGTGAGCCATTGCTTTACCGACCCCGAAACCTCCCCCGACTCCTTCCGCGAGGCGCTTGCGGAAAACCGCCACTTCATCATGCGGCGGGCGCGCTGGCGACTGCACAACAACAGCGAAATCACTGTCGACTATTCCGTGAGCCCCAATCCGGAGCTGGGCATGATTGTGATAGAGGCGCATGCGCTCGATCGCCTGCTGCGCATCAACCGGGAAGAGACCATGCTCTCCACCCAAGAAACCTCTCGCAACCTCATCCGCAGCTTGGCTCACGAAATCAAAAACCCTTTGGGCGGTATTCGCGGCGCAGCGCAATTGCTCGCTCGCGAACTGAGCTCCAACAGTATCGACTTCGATGAATACACCCGCATCATCATCGACGAGACCGACCGCCTGCGAAACCTGGTGGACCGCATGCTCGGGCCGCATCGCCCGGCGAATCGCAAGCCCACTAATATCCACGAGGTGTTAGAGCATGTGATGAAGGTGGTGCGCGCGGAAACGCGCAACCAGCTGCAGCTGGTGCGCGACTACGATCCCAGCATCCCCGAAATTCCCGGTGACCGCGAGCTGCTCATACAGTCCATGCTCAATATTGCCCGCAATGCCACCCAGGTACTGTTGGAAAACGGCTGTGAAAAAGACGGTGTCATCGGCTTTCGCACCCGCATACAGCGGCGCTACACCATAGGGCGCAAACAACACCCACTGGTGGTACGCGTTTCGATTACCGATAACGGCCCCGGCATACCGGCCGAACTCATCAAAGACATTTTTTTCCCCATGATCACCGGGCGCGCCGAAGGCACCGGGCTGGGACTGGCCATCGCGCAAAACCTGATCGGCCAACACGACGGCATTATCGAGTGCGAAAGCGTTCCAGGATTGACCGAGTTTTCAATCTATCTACCCTTGGAAGAACACTATGCAGAAGTCTAACTTGGTTTGGATTATCGACGACGACCGCTCCATTCGCTGGGTACTGGAAAAGGCCTTGCAACAAGCCGGTATAGACACCGACTGCTTCGATACCGGCGACCGGGCGCTGGCCCAGCTCACCCATAAACAACCCGACGCTATCATCAGCGATATTCGCATGCCCGGTACCGACGGCTTGTCACTGCTCGCCAATCTACACCGCGAATACCCGCAGCTGCCATTCATCATCATGACGGCGCATTCCGATTTGGACAGCGCCGTCTCCGCATACCAGGGCGGTGCGTTTGAGTACCTACCCAAGCCGTTCGACGTGGATGAAGCCGTTGCCGTCACCCAGCGCGCGCTGGCCCACAGCCGCGAGCAATTGCACGACCTCACCATCGCAATCCCGGAAATGACGGCCGAAATCATCGGCGAGGCGCCGGCGATGCAGGAGGTCTTCCGCGCGATTGGCCGCCTTTCACAATCCAACATCACCGTGCTGATCAATGGCGAATCGGGGACCGGTAAAGAGCTGGTCGCGCGCGCGCTGCACCGCCATTCACCGCGACGCGACGGCCCTTTTATCGCCCTGAATATGGCGGCGATCCCCCGCGATTTGATCGAATCGGAACTTTTCGGCCACGAAAAGGGCGCCTTTACGGGTGCCGCTTCGCTGCGCCAAGGCCGCTTTCAGCAGGCCGACGGGGGTACTTTATTTCTCGATGAAATCGGCGATATGCCGGCGGAAACCCAAACCCGTTTACTGCGTGTGCTCGCCGACGGCGAGTTTTACCGCGTCGGCGGCCATACACCGATCAAAGTCGACGTGCGCATCATCGCTGCCACCCATCAGAATTTGGAGCATCTGGTGGAAGAAAACCGCTTCCGGGAGGATCTGTTTCACCGCCTCAACGTCATCCGCATCCACCTGCCGAAATTGGCGGATCGCCGCGAGGACATCCCTAAGTTAGCGCAACATTTTTTCCATAAGGCCGCAGGGGAGCTCAATGTCGAGCCTAAAATGCTCACCGCAGAAGCCGAGGCCTACCTGAGCGGACTATCCTGGCCCGGCAACGTGCGCCAACTGGAAAATACCTGCCGCTGGATCACGGTGATGGCCAGTGGTCGCGAAGTGCATGTCCAGGACCTGCCTCCCGAAATGGTGAGCCGCAAGGATTCACAGGCGCCATCGGGAGACTGGGAGAAGGCCCTGCGCCACTGGGCCGATCAATGCCTCGCCGCCGGACAACACGACATATTGTCCCGGGCAGTACCGACCTTTGAGCGCGCGCTTATTGAAACCGCGCTCAAGCACACCGCCGGTCGCAAGCGCGATGCAGCAAACCTACTGGGGTGGGGACGCAACACCCTGACACGCAAACTCAAGGAATTGGGAATGGCAGATGCCGATACCGACGACGGCAGCGACTGAGACTTCAATCCTACTGAGGCTTCAATCCTGTTGTGCGGGGGGCTCCAGCGGCAGCCAGATCAGAAAGCGTGTCCCCTGCCCCCAACTGCTGTCAGCTTTGATGTCACCGCCGTGCATGTGCACCAGCTTCGCGGCCAGCGCCAAGGTCAGCGCGGACACAGGTAAATCGCGATTGTTGTTGAGCACCAACTGGTAGTGGGTATCGAAGAGCCCAGCCAGCTGCTCCTCGGCGATGCCGGGGCTGGTGTCTGCCAGGCAAATCTGCACACCGGGCACCGAGTCTTGATTCGCGCGCGATAACACCAGCTCGATACCGCCTTCGCGAGTCTGGCGAATGCCAAAGTAGAGCAGACTTGCCAGCACCTGATGCAAACGTGCGCGGTCCGCGCGCAACTCCGCGTCGGCCACACACTTATACTCCAGCCGCAAACCAAAACTGCGCGCCACCGGCTCCACCGACGCCAGGCATTCGTGAATCAGGTTATCCAACGAAAAGGCTTTTGCCGTGTACTGTAGGTGATTCGCCTCGATACTGGTTAATTCCAGCAGCTCGTTGACCAGGTACAGCAACCCCTTGCCGTTGCGGTGGACGCACTCTATGGCGTCCGCATCTTTGGGATCGACAAAGCTCTGACGCTTCATCAAGCGTGAGGAAAATCCAATGATGCTGTTCAGCGGGGTACGGATCTCATGGCTCATATTCGCCAAAAAGAGCGTCTTGGCGCGGTTGGCCGCTACGGCCGCCGCCTCCGCGCGGCGGCTCTTCTCCAGTTCACGCTCCATATTGCCTAACTGAGTTACTAACTGCTGCTCATAGCGCCGCCACGCACCGACCAGTGACAACAGCAGGGTACCCACCACAACCAGTTGCGCCACCAGGTGCAGACGCGTTTGCAAGACGGGGTTCTCCTGCTCGGCAAAGTGGGCCAAATCGACACCGAGCCGCTCTATCACCCACAGCGTCAGCACCGACAGCACGCTCACCCCCAACCAAAACAGGCAGTGCCGCCGCCCGCCCAGCAAGCCGGCCAGCGCAGCGAGAATAGGAAACCAAGCGGAGGGAATGGATTCAGCGCCTCCCGTCGTCAACACTCCCGTGATCACACAGGCCCAAAAACTGGTGAACATCAACACCAGCGCCACGTTGGCGCTGCCACTGCGGTTGTAGGAGTAAGCCAGGGCGAGGGTAAACAGAGTAAATACAAGAATGCTGACTCGCAGCAGCGAGCCGAAGAGGAGGCCTTTGACAATAAAGATCAGCAATACCGCCGCTACTATCAAGATGGTATTGCGAATCAGATGGGTGCGGTGCTGCTGTACCAACTGCTGAAGATCGTCCGCCATCTTGTCAGTCATGGGCATTTACCCGACGGGGTTGGAACGCCACCGCATATTCTGGAGCCTCCCGCTCCGCGGCGGCACAACGAGAACGCGGGAGGTGGGCCGAGGCAAGCGCCTCCAGGCCGATGAAATCCTAAGTATAGAAGTAACGGTAAAGTATAGAAGTAACGGTAAAGATTACGGCTGCACCGGAGGTTCAGCCGTGAATGACATCAATTGGTGACGGGCTGACTGGCGTCTTTTTCCGCTTGAGCCGACTGGGCCTGCTGGATCGCGCGCATAAAGATAGCGTCGAAGTTGATCGGCGGCAGCGCCAGCGCCGGGAAGCCGCCCTTCACCACGCAACTGTCGATAACTTCGCGCGCATAGGGAAAGAGAATCTGCGGACAGATGGTGTTGAACAGCTGCGCCATCTGGCGCGGGTCCAGTTCGCGGACCATAAACAGACCCGCCTGCTGCACTTCCACCAGAAAAATCGTTTTGTCGTCGATCAAGGCACTAACGGTCAGCTTAAGGATCACTTCGTAGTGATTGTCGTCCAGCTTGTTGACGTTGGTATTGAGGTCTTGGCTGATCTTGGGCTGCCAGGCCTGTTTGAACGCCTCTGGCCCCATGGGCGACTCAAAGGACAAGTCTTTCAGATAAATACGCTGCAATGCGAAATGACTTTGCTGGGCATCGCCCTGGGGAGTGGTGTTGTCGTCTGCCATGAAATTGCCTTCTATAGATATGTCATTATTCGGTATACCCCAACCAAGGGAACCCTAGTGGGGCGAATGTGGGGACTTGAGAGACGAATTCAAGCGCGCGCCTAGTTGGGCTTATCGGTTTGTGTATCACCACCCAAAAGCGTCTGCAACCGACCCGAACGATGCAGATCGTAAAGATCATCACAGCCGCCCACGTGGTGGTCGCCAATCCAGATTTGCGGCACCGAGCGCCGGCCGCTCATTTCACACATTCGCTGGGTGGCTTCGGGATCGCCATCCAAAGAGATTTCTTGATAGGACACACCCAGACGATCGAAAAGATTTTTTGCATGTACGCAATAAGAACAGATCTTGCGCGTATAAATTGTGACGGTCATAACGAAATTAAGCCTTTACTACCGGAAGATTTTGCTGCGTCCACTCCATCATGCCACCTTGCATACGCACGACTTGAAAACCCTTATCGCGCAGGATCTTACCGGCCGAACCGGCATGCTGACCCATTTTGTCCACCACTATGACCTGTTTGCTCTTGTGCTTCTCCAGCGCATCGAGCTTACTGGCCAAATTGGCATAGGGGATATTAATCGCGTCGATAATATGGCCTGCCTTAAATTCCTTGGCATCACGCAAATCCACCAGCACCGCCGCGCCGCTATTGAGCAGGCGAGTCGCTTGGTGATGAGTGATAGTAGCGCCCCCTTTGCGGGCTTCCACTATAAGAAACGCGGCTACCAGGGCAACCAGAATTGAAACCAATAGCCACTGTTCAGCGACAAAATCCAACCAACTCACACTCACCTCTCGTTGTCTGATGATTCGGCCGCAGAACCTGGCGGCGGAAGGGCGGCCAAGTATACATGAAAGCCCTCTTAGTCCAGCCGTCGGTGCGGCGGAAACTCGGCAATCAGAGCGAAAACCGCTAGAATAGCCGGCATTTACGCCCAGACAAGCGTCTGTCTCCTCCACCGCCTCATTCCGCAGTTAAAGGTTATTTATGGCAGCCTCGAAAAAACCCGTCATTCTTCTCATTCTCGATGGCTTCGGTCATTCGGATACCCACAAGTACAACGCCATCGCTCAAGCCAAAGCGCCCGTTTGGCAGAAGCTCTGGCAGACCGCTCCGAAAACCTTGATCCACACATCGGGCCTGGCCGTGGGCTTACCCGAGGGGCAAATGGGCAACTCCGAAGTCGGTCATATGTCCCTGGGCGCGGGCCGCGTGGTTTATCAGAGCTTCACCCGCATTAACAAAGCCATCAGCGACGGCGATTTCTTCACCAATCCGGTGTACCTCCAGGCAATCGACAAAGCCGTGCAAAACGACAAGGCGGTGCACGTGCTCGGCCTGCTATCTCCCGGCGGCGTCCACAGCCATGAAGATCACCTGCTGGCCATGGTAAAACTGGCGGCTGAACGCGGGGCGAAGAAGCTGTATCTCCATGCCATGCTGGACGGTCGCGACACGCCACCGCGCAGTGCCCAAGCCTCACTGCAGCGCGCTCAAGAGACCCTTGAGCAGCTCGGCACCGGCAGCATCGCCTCCATTATCGGGCGCTTTTTTGCCCTCGACCGCGACAAGCGCTGGGATCGCCAGCAAGCGGCTTATGAATTGTTTGTCGATGGCACCTCTGAGTACAGCGCCGCCAGTGCGGTAGACGGTCTTTTGGCTGCCTATGAGCGTGGCGAAGACGACGAGTTCGTCAAAGCCACTAGCATTCACGCCGAAGGCGCAGACCCGGTGACCATCGAAGACGGCGACAGCGTCATTTTTATGAACTTCCGCCCCGACCGCGCCCGCCAGATTACCCATGCTTTCGTCACCGACAGTTTCGACGGCTTTGCCCGCAAACGCGTACCGGCGCTAGCCGAGTTCGTCATGACCACTGAGTATGAAGCCGGCCTCGAAGCCAGCTGTGCGTACCCGCCGGAAGATCTCAGCAACACCTTCGGCGAAGTGATCGCCGATCAGGGCCTGTCGCAACTGCGCATTGCCGAGACCGAAAAGTACGCCCACGTGACCTTTTTCTTTAGCGGCGGGCAAGAGACCACCTTCCCCGGCGAAGAGCGCATTTTGATTCCCTCGCCCAAAGTGGCCACCTACGATATGCAACCGGAAATGAGCGCGCCTGAAGTGACCGCAAAACTGGTGGAAGCAATCGAAAGTGGGCGCTACGCCAGCATCATCTGCAACTACGCCAACTGTGACCAAGTGGGCCACACCGGGGTTTTTGAGGCGGCGGTTAAAGCGGTAGAAGCGGTGGATGAGTGCCTCGCCCAAGTCCTTGCGGCGGCAGAAAAAGCCGGTGCCGACGTGTTGATCACCGCCGACCACGGCAACGTCGAGCAGATGTTCGATGACGCCACCGGCCAGGCGCACACCCAGCACACTACACTGCCGGTGCCGCTGATCTACGTGGGAGATCGGCAGGTGCGCTTTGTCGAAGGCGGCAGCCTGGCGGATATCGCCCCGACCATGCTGAAACTGCTGGACATCCCCCAGCCCACTGCCATGACCGGTCGCTGTCTGCTTGAACTACACTAAATAAACTTCAGCTTCCGGGTCCGAACCGACTCGGAAGCTTTAGGCTTTAAGATCCGCGCAACAATAAGAAATGCGCACCGAGGTGCGTCAACCATCGCAGGAGGACAGACAACCATGACGAACTTGGCATCCGCAGGGAGGAGTTTGTGCGCTGCACTGCTGCTCGGCCTCCTCTGTATGAGCGCCGCGGCGCAAAACATGACAGAGGAAGAACGTCAGGCGCGCTTGCAGGAGCTGCGCACAACCATCGAGGAGCTAAAAAAGGAGCTGAGTAAGGTTAAGTCCGACCGTCAGGAGCTGCTCGGTGACCTGCAGTCCTCCGAAACCAAAATTGGCGAGCTCAGCCGCAAGGTGCAGGAGTTGCGCAAGCAACTCGACGACAAACAAAGCCATTTAAAGAAGTTAAGCAGCGAGAAGGAGGAGCTGCTGACCGCAAAAAAGCAGCAACAGGGCTCAGTCGCGCGACATCTTGATGCCGCTTACCGACTGGGCCAACAAAGCAGCCTGAAAATGCTGCTGAATCAGCAAGACCCGAGTCTGCTGGCGCGCAACCTCCACTACTACCGCTATTTCACCCAAGCTCAAGCCGCCGAAGTGACGCGCTATACCGATACGATTGCGCGCGTTGAGGCACTGGAGCCGACCATAGCCGCAGAAGCGGAGGCCATCTCGCGCAATCACGCCGAGCTACGCAGTAAACGCGACCAGCTGCAGACCAGTCAACAGGAGCGCAAGCGCACCCTCGCCAAGCTCGAGCGCACCATCGCCGACACCGATGCCAGGCTGAAATCCGCCGACGAGGATCGCCACCATTTAGAAAAACTGCTGCGCGAAGTGGTGCGCATCACCGGCGACATGCAACAACCCGCCAGCGACCAGCCTTTCAGCAAGCTCAAAGGCCAATTGCCTTGGCCCACGAGCGGCAAGGTTCTACATGCATTCGGCTCGCCGCGGGTGGCCAATAAAGTGCGCTGGCAGGGGGTGCTCATAGGCGCGCCGGAAGGTCACCCGGTGTACGCGGTACACCAGGGCCGGGTGGTTTTCGCAGACTATCTGCGCGGCCAGGGCTTGCTGCTGATCATTGATCACGGTGCCGGTTTTATGAGTCTCTACGCCCACAACCAGTCTTTGTTTAAGAAACTCGGCGATTGGGTCAACCCCGGCGAACAAGTCGCTTCGGTCGGCTTAAGCGGCGGCCAGAGCAGCTCCGCGCTCTATTTTGAGCTCCGCTATAAAGGCGAGCCAACCGATCCCCGCCCCTGGCTGAGAAAGGCCGCCTAGTTTTTATGTGCCCTTGGGACAAAAGACGCACCCACGCCGGGCGGAACCTTGATCAGGAGTCGCCAAGTGTGCACAAAGTCCCCATAATCGCTGCACTTACATTCACCTATCTCTAGGAGTCTTTCATGGCGTTGCGCCTTCCATTACTGACGTTTGTGGCTCTTTTGTGCTGGAGTCCGCTGGGCATGACAGCAGCGCCGGCCGAGACGCCGGGAGGTAAAAGTGTATTGCCGCTGGAGGACCTACGGGTTTTCACTAAGGCCTACGAGCATATCCGCAACGCCTACATCCACGAGATTGATGACAAGACATTGCTAGAGCACGCCATTCGCGGCATGCTCGACCAGCTCGATCCTCACTCCAGCTATCTCGATGCCTCTTCTTTTGATGACCTGCAAGTCCATACAACCGGAGAATTCGGCGGGCTGGGTATCGAAGTCGGCGCGGAGGACGGTTTTGTTAAAGTCATTGCCCCCATCGACGACACCCCCGCCGCGCGCGCCGGCATTAAGGCCGGTGACTTAATCGTTAAGATTGATGACACCACCATCAAAGGCCTGAGCTTAAACGATGCCGTTGAACGCATGCGCGGCCCCAAGGGCAGCAAAATTGTCCTGACCATTGTGCGCGAAGGGGTCGACCAGCCATTCGATATCACCCTGGTGCGCGACACCATTAAAGTGCGCAGCGTGCGCACCGAAATTCTCGACGAGCAATTTCTCTATATCCGCATCGCGCAATTCCAACTAAACACCGGCAAGGACATGCAGGAAGCCTTGGCGAAAGCGCAACGCGAACACACTCTGCAAGGCATTATTCTCGACCTGCGCAACAACCCCGGCGGAGTGCTGCAGGCGTCGGTGGAAGTAGCGGATACCTTTTTAGATGGCGGCCTGGTGGTTTATACCGAAGGACGTATGCCGCAGTCGCACTTCATCTACAAAGCCGAGCCGGGCGATATCACCGATGGACTGCCGCTGGTGGTCTTGATCAATGAAGGCTCGGCTTCGGCTTCCGAGATTGTCGCAGGAGCCCTGCAGGACCACCGCCGTGCGTTGGTATTGGGCACTCGCAGCTTTGGTAAAGGCTCGGTGCAAACGGTCATTCCAATCACTGACGAGAAGGCAGTAAAACTCACCACGGCGCTCTACTTCACCCCTAACGGGCGCTCCATCCAAGCTCAGGGCATAGAGCCCGACCTGGTCATTGAGCGCGCTGAGCTGACCGCCATCAAAGGTCGCGGAAGCATCACGGAAGCTCAACTGGCAGGCCATTTGGGCAATGCCAAAGGTGGCAAGGACATCAAAAGCAAAGAGCGCGATCAGGAGCGCGATATGCTTCTGGAAGACTTGCAGGGCCGAGATAACCAACTTTACGAAGCGCTGAATATGCTCAAGGGCCTAACCTTCTTCAAAAAAGCTGCACAAGTGAGCAACGCGGAAACAGAGGAAGAGGGCGAGGAAGAGTAGAGCGCGGGGAGGCTTATATAACCATCGCACCCCACTCACTCTCCTATGCAAAGCGTGACCTACCAAATCGATCTAACGAGCCGCGTGTTATGTGACAAAACGCACGCTGTCATTCATTTTGAACTGTGCTAATGTCCTTCGCACACCCCCATGCTGGGTGCAAAACACGGACGAAAATGACTTTGACGCCACTTTAATAGTGGACGTGCAAAGCAGAGATAGAGGATAAAGATCAACAAGCTGACGAGAGGATTTTGCAGATGAACAGAGCTGGCGAAAGCCGTGAGCTACCCGAGCGCAGCTCACGATTTTTTAAGCGCGACGGCTACTACTATTACGCCACCCGAGAAGGCATTGATATAGGTCCGTTTGACAGCCTGCATGAGGCCGAGACTGGTGCGAGTGCGTTCATTGACTTCGTCCTCCATGCCGAGCCTCACGTAATCGAATGCTTGAACCGGTATAGCCGCGCTGCCTGATCTTCCCACGCAACAGTAAGACCCCTCTCCTCAAAAACGTCATCTCCTCGGGTCTTGCTGTTGCTTCTTTCTTTAAAACTGAAACCCCGCGATTAAATGAAAGCCCTCTTCGGTTTCCTTGTAGCGAAAGTGGCGATACTGGCGATCATTCTCCACCGAATAGACACTCACCCCCAGCAGCCAGGAGCGCTGCTCAAAGCCGGAAAAGTAATAGGTGTAATGTACCGCCCCGCCGTAGAGCACATCGAGAACGTTCGAGTGCACCTGCGCACCATAAGACGCGCCGAGACTGTGTTTTGAGCCGAGAACCAAGTACTCGAACCCGAGGTTGTAGCCCGCCTGCGCCGATGACTTGTGCGCTTTACCAAGAAAACCCACGCCCCCAAACACTTTGAGCCGGTCCCAACGGTACGAGTACTTAGCGCCGATTAAGCCACCATAGGGTTTACCCAGACCAAGAGAGATTTGCTGGTCCGCCTGCGCACTCAGTGGCAGGAGCGCCACCACAAAAGCCGCGACCAAGCGTGCTGTATTGAGCTTCATCATTGAGATCCTTCCAGGTCGCCGCCGGCTTCCCATCAACGTATTGTTGTTATTTTGGTGTCTTTAACGACCCCGTGTATTTTAGAGCCGCACCTCAATGCCGCGCTCGCGCATATAGGCTTTGGCTTGCGGAATGGTGTATTCACCAAAATGGAAAATACTCGCGGCAAGTACCGCGTCGGCACCACCCAGAGTGACTCCATCCACTAAGTGTTGCAGATTGCCGACACCGCCGGAGGCAATTACCGGCACATTGACGGCATCGGCGATGGCGCGGGTTACACCCAGGTCGAAGCCGTTTTTGGTACCGTCTCGATCCATGCTGGTGAGTAGAATTTCACCCGCGCCGTTTTCCACCATGCGCACCGCCCACTCAACCGCGTCTAGGCCCGTGGGTTTGCGGCCGCCGTGGGTGAAGATTTCCCAGCGCGGCGTCTCGCCCTCCGCGCTGACTTGTTTGGCATCTATGGCAACCACTATGCATTGAGAGCCGAAGCGTGCCGCTGCGTCGGCGACAAAGTCGGGATTTTTCACCGCAGCGGAGTTAATGCTGACTTTATCCGCGCCGGCATTGAGCATGCGGCGAATGTCCTCCAAGGTGCGAATCCCGCCACCCACGGTTAGCGGAATAAACACCTCTGCGGCTATGGCTTCCACCGTGTGTACGGTGGTGTCGCGCGCTTCTTGAGTCGCGGTAATGTCCAGAAAGGTAATTTCGTCGGCGCCTTGCTCGTTATATTTTTTCGAAATCTCGACCGGGTCGCCGGCATCGCGAATATCGACAAACTGCACACCTTTGACGACACGGCCATTGTCGACATCGAGACAGGGAATAATACGTTTTGCCAGTGCCATTGAAACTCTCCTTTATGTCTGATCACACAACCGCTGTGCGGCCGCCAGATCGAGTGTGCCTTCATAAATTGCGCGGCCGGTGATGGCGCCACAAATACCTGCGCCTTCATGCGCACGGGCCAGCAACGCCTTAATGTCGTCGAGATTGGTGATGCCGCCGGAGGCGATGATGGGCAAGCTAGACGCTTTGGCCATGGCGACCGTAGCCTCCACGTTGACGCCTTGCATCATGCCGTCGCGGTCGATATCGGTGTAGACAATGGAGCTGACGCCATCGGCTTCGAAACGCTTGGCCAACTCGGAGGCTTTAACGGACGACACTTCCGCCCAGCCGTCGGTGGCGACAAAGCCATTTTTGGCATCTAAGCCGACAATGATAGTGCCGGGAAAGGCGCGGCACATATCGGTGACGAATTGCGGTTCTTTTACCGCTTTGGTGCCGATAATCACGTAGCTGACGCCGGCATCCAGATAGTGCTGGATGGTCTCCGCAGAGCGGATGCCACCGCCGATTTGGATTGGCAGGTCGGGAAAGGCTTTGGCAATCGCGGTGACCACTTCCCCATTCACCGGCTTGCCGGCGAAGGCGCCGTTCAAGTCCACCAAATGCAAACGCTGGGCGCCTTGCTCTACCCACTGGCGCGCAATGGCGACGGGGTCATCAGAAAATACGGTGGAGTCTTCCATTACGCCTTTGCGCAGACGCACGCATTGGCCGTCTTTAAGGTCGATGGCGGGGATGATTTGCATGAAGAGGGTCTCTATCTCAGGGCTGGCCGTTCCAGCCGACAAAATTTTTCAGCAGTTGCAGACCGTGGTCGGCGCTCTTTTCCGGGTGGAACTGCGCGGCGAACACATTGGCGCGGGCCAGAGCGGCGCTGAATTCAATACCGTAGTGACAGACGCCGGCAACGACCTTGGCATCTCGAGATTGCACGCAGTAGCTGTGCACAAAATAAAACCGGCTGCGGTCGGGAATCCCCTGCCACAGCGGGTGACTTTGGGCGTGACGCACCTCATTCCAACCCATATGCGGCACTTTGAGGCGCTCATCGCCGGCGCGCGCCGCGACAAATTCGCTGCTCTGGGCAAAGCCTTTCACCTCTCCGGCGAAATGACCTAGACAGGGCACGCCGCCGTTTTCTTCGCTGCTGTCCATCAGGGACTGCAAGCCGACGCAAATGGCTAAGAGGGGTTTGCCAGACGCTATTGTGTCGGCAATGGCTTTATCAAAGTTGCGCCGACGAATCTCCGCCATACAATCGCGAATCGCGCCCACGCCGGGAAACAACACTCGATCTGCGTTGCGCACACGCTCGATGTCGGAAGTAACTTCGACCTGAGCATCCGGCGCCACATGCTGCAGCGCACTGGCCACTGAGTGCAAATTGCCCATGCCGTAGTCGATAATCGCGATACGGTCGCTCATACAGGTTTAGAGGACCCCTTTGGTGGATGGCATGGCATCGCCTATGCGCTCATCGCGCTCCAGCGCCATGCGCAGCGCGCGGCCGAAGGCCTTAAAGACGGTCTCGATCTGATGGTGCGCGTTTTTGCCGCGCAAACAGTCGATGTGCAGAGTGACTTGCGCGTGATTGACAAAGCCCTGGAAGAATTCCGCAAAGAGTTCGGTATCAAAGGTGCCGATGCGCTTCTGGGTGAAAGGGACATCCATGAATAGCCCCGGCCGGCCGGAAAAGTCGATCACCACCCGCGACAGCGCTTCATCGAGCGGCACATAGGCGTGGCCGTAGCGGCGAATGCCTTTTTTGCTGCCCAGCGCCTTATTGACCGCCTGACCTAAGCTAATGCCCACGTCTTCGACGGTGTGATGGTCATCGATATGGGTGTCGCCATTGCAGGTGACATCAATATCAATCAGCCCGTGGCGAACAATCTGGTCCATCATATGTTCGAGAAATGGCACGCCGGTCTTAAAGCTGCCCTTACCGGTGCCGTCGAGATCCACACTCACGGAGATTTGCGTCTCCAAAGTGTCCCGATTGATGGATGCCTTACGTTCCGCCATACTGTCTGCCCTTTGTAAAAGAGGCCGGGATTATAGCCATATTGGCGCTAATTCACGAGCCGCATCTGTGCTTTCAGGATCCCCCATGACTTTCGGCCGCACGCAAAAAATTCTTGTGACACTTTTCGGTGTGGGTGTCGTTGGCGCACTGGTCCTCGCCGTACTCTGGCTCACCTCGCCCAACCAGCTCGGCCGCGCCGCCTTTGCCGCAACTGGCCTACCGGAGCGGACCCTTGCTGCCGCGCAAGCGCTGGCTCGCGAACAGAACAAACCTTTGCTGATGGATTTCTCGGCCTACTGGTGTAGCGTCTGCCGCAGACTCGACCGCACGGTGATGATCGACGAGCGGGTAAAAGCGCGGATCGAAGAGAAGTATGTTTTTGTGCGTTTGGACTCTGAACACCCGGAAACCCGCCCGTTGATGAAAACCTATGGCATCTACGGCTTTCCCACCTTGCTGGTTGCACACGCCGACGGCACCCCTATTCGTTTTATCCCTCTGGCGTTCGAGCCGGAAAAATTCCTCAAGAGCTTATAAGTGCACGCGGAGCAGGACTGTTTGGCCCAGGCGCAAACCGGCGTCGATAACGCCGCGCGCCCACTGCGTATCGCTCTGCTGGGCTACCGCAGCCACCCCCATGTGGGCGGGCAAGGCATCTATCTGAAATATCTTAGCCGCGCCCTGGTGCGCCTCGGCCATCAGGTGGACGTGCTGTCGGGGCCACCTTACCCCGAACTGGACTCGCAAGTGCGCTTGGTGCGCATCCCGAGTCTGGACCTCTACGCGACCGACAACCATATTCGCGCGCTGCGCTGGCGCCATCTAGGCTCCTTCAGCGATAGCTTTGAATGGTGGAGCATGGCCACGGGTGGCTTCGCAGAACCTTATACCTTCGGACGCCGGGTGCTGCGCTACTTGCGCGAGCACGGCCACCAATACGACCTGATTCACGATAATCAGAGCCTGTGTTACGGCTTACTGAGTCTGCAAAAGCTGGGGTTGCCGGTGGTCGCCACCGTCCATCACCCCATCACCCGCGATCGGGATTTAGCACTGGCCGATGCCAGCGGCTTTGGACACCGGCTGTTGATTCACCGCTGGTACAGCTTTTTGCGCATGCAAACAAAAGTGGTGCGCCAGCTGGATCATGTGGTGACAGTGTCCGAGTGCTCGCGCCGGGACATAGCGGCGGAATTCGGGCGCGCTGAGGAGCGTACCCAAGTGATCGCCAATGGCATCGACACCGAGTTATTCCGCCCGCGCCCGGACATCGCCCGCGTGCCGTTTCGCATTATGACCACCACCTCGTCCGACCAGCCACTCAAAGGTTTTGCGGTGCTGTTGGAAGCGCTGCGCCAAGTGCGGCAGACACTGCCGCAGGCGCACTTGCTGGTCATCGGCAAACTGCAAGAGGATGGTCGCAACCAACGGTTACTCAAAGCATTGGGGCTGGAGCAGTGGGTGAGCTTTCGCAGCGGCATTAGCGACGAAGAGCTGGTGGAAGAATACGCGCGCGCCAGCGTCGCCGTGTGCCCCTCGCTTTACGAAGGTTTTGGCCTGCCCGCCGCGGAAGCCATGAGTTGCGGGGTGCCCTTAGTCAGCTCGTCCGGAGGCGCACTCCCAGAAGTCGTGGGCGATGCAGGCCTGTTAACCCCGCCGGGAGATGCGCAGGCGCTGGCGGAGGCGATCTGCCGCATCCTCGGCAACCGCGTTTTGGCGCAAGCCTTGATGCAGATGGGCCGTACGCGCATTGCCAGCGCGTTTTGTTGGCACCGGGTGGCAGAACACCTCACCCACTATTACCACCAACAAGTGCTGCACCGCCGGACGCAATAGGTAGCCCTCGATCATGCAAACGATTCGCCTCGACCGCTTGCCGCTGCAGCCGCATCACCGGGTTCTCGATCTCGGCTGCGGCGAAGGGCGCCACGCCCTGGCGGCCTACTGGTTTGGCGCAGCCCAACATGTGGTGGCGGTGGATGTAAGCCAACGCGATGTGACCACTGCACTTGCCCGGCGCCGCGACTTTCCGCAACCGGACCCCAATAAGCATTGCCACATCTTTGTTGCCGACGGCTTGCAGCTTCCGTTTGCGGACGGCGCCTTCGACGTGGTGATCTGCTCGGAAGTGTTAGAACATATCCCCGCTTACCAGGCCATGCTCGCCGAGGCGAACCGGGTATTGAAACCGCAGGGAGTACTGGCCGTTAGTGTGCCGCGCGCTTGGCCGGAACGCATTTGCTGGTGGCTGAGCAGTGCCTATCACCAAGTGGAAGGCGGCCACATTCGCATTTTTAAAGCATCGACACTGCGCCGGGAGATCGAGCAGCTGGGTTTCACGCCTACTTTGCGGCATGGGGCCCACGCGCTTCACGCTCCCTACTGGTGGCTGCGCTGTCTGTTTTGGGAGCGCGGCGCCGACTTCGCGCCGGTGCGCTGGTATCACCGCCTGCTGGTGTGGGATCTGCTGAGCCGCCCCTGGCTGACGCGCTTTCTCGAGGCCCTGCTCAACCCGGTTTTGGGCAAGAGCGTGGTGCTTTATTTTATTAAGGACTCCTTGTGACCACCTCTACTCTGACACCCTCCACCGCCTCCCTCCCCACCGAACTGCGCGTCTCCGCGGCCTACATCCTCAGCGCGCAGATGCCCGACGGCGCGATTCCCTGGTTTCGCGGCGGCAAATTGGACCCCTGGGATCACACGGAAGCGGCTATGGCACTGAGCATCGCGGGGGAACATAGTGCGGCCGAGCGCGCTTATCACTGGCTCGCGCAACAACAGCTGGAAGACGGCAGTTGGTACGCCAACTACTATCTTGGAGACGCCAAACAGGATGATCCCACTCATCCGACACTGCGCGAAACCAACTTCGTCGCCTATATCGCTACTGGGGTGTGGCATCACTTTCTGATCAGTCGCGATCGCGAGTTTCTCGCCGCCATGTTCCCCTGTGTGCGTCGCGCAGTGGAATTCGTGTTGCGCTATCAAAGTAAGTTCGGCGAAATCGCCTGGGCGGTCGATGCGCAAGGTAAGGGGCAGAACGATGCTCTGGTGACCGCCTGCAGTTCAATTTTGCGCAGCCTCGACTGCGCCGCGCGGATCGCCCAAACCCTGGGCAGACCTTGGGCCGACTGGAAAGCCGCTGCCGATCGCCTAGCCGAAGCGCTGCTGAACAAACCGGAGCGTTTCGACCGCACCTGGGAGAGCAAAGCGCGCTTTTCCATGGACTGGTACTACCCCATCCTCGCCGGGCTTTTTTCCGCGCCCATCGCACGCCAGCGCATCGCGGCACGCTGGTCTGAATTTGTCGAAGCGGGGCTGGGTTGTCGCTGTGTCAGCGACGAGCCTTGGGTCACTATGGCGGAAACCAGCGAATTGGTGATTGCGCTGGTGGCAAGTGGTGAACGCGACAAGGCGCTTGAGCTGTATCGGAGCCTGCATCAATGGCGCGACCGCGACGGCGGTTATTGGACCGGCTACGTGTTTCGCGACCAAGCCATATGGCCGGAGGAAAAAACCACCTGGACCGCCGCTGCGGTGTTGCTGGCTGCGGATGCGCTATTCGCCCTGACGCCGGCGCATGGTATCTTCCTGGAGCCTAGGAACTAGGTGCCGAAAACCACCAAAACACCGCCAAAATCCATCTATACCTTTAACCCGCGATCTAAATTTGCTAAAAAGGCGCGAATTCCGAATCCGTTACAATTCTGCCGCTAGGCTGCATCTCGATTTTTACTCTGTCTCACCATTTTTAAAAACAACCAGAAAAATGAAAAGGAGTGCCTTATGAAATGTTTAACCCTCACCCGAGCTATACAAATTGCCGTCTGCGGTGCCGCCCTGAGCACCGCCACTTTGGCAACTGCTCAGCAGAGCAGCGGTTTCACCATCGCCCCCGGCATTGAGTACCATATGCTCGACCGCGACCTGCCGCTGGACAACCCATTATTGGGATCTATAGGTCTGGGCTATAAAACCAGCACACCATGGGGTTTCGAATTGGCCTACCTGGCTGGCTCGACCGACCAAACCACCGGCAATGATGACGTCGATCTGGAAACCTATCGCCTCGACGCGCTCTATCATTTCGCTAACCGCGACGGCGTCCAGCCATACTTGCTGTTCGGGGCCGGCAAACAAGTTTTTGATTACGGCAACGTCGATATCGAAAACGACATGGTGAACGTGGGTGGCGGTTTGAAAGTCGCCATTACCGATATGCTCAGCTTCCGTCCAGAGCTGCGTCTGGTAAACGACCTAGAGCGTGAACTGACTCACTTTACCGTCGGTCTCGGTCTGAACTTTATGCTTGGCGGCAGCTCAGCAGCGCCTAAAACCGCCGCACCTAGCGACTCCGACGGCGATGGCGTGCCCGACTCACGAGATCGCTGCCCCGGCACTCCAGCAGGCACACCGGTCGACGCCAATGGTTGTGAGCTGGTTATGGATGCCGATGGCGACGGCGTACCTGACGCTCAAGACCAGTGCCCCGGCACATCCGCCGGTGCCAAAGTGGACGAAAAGGGTTGCTACATCGTGATCACCGAGGTGAGAGAGCAACAATTGCGCGTCAACTTCGCCAACAACTCCATCGAAGTGACGCCAGACTCTTACGGCGAGATCGAATCCATCGCTCAGTTCATGCGCGAATACCCGCTCACCAAAGTTGTGCTCGAGGGTCACACCGATGACCGCGGTGCCGAAGCCTACAACCAGCAGCTGTCAGAAAAACGTGCCGCTGCGGTAGCAAAAGTATTGATCGAGCGTTTTGGCATCGATAAAGCGCGCGTCAGCTCGCGCGGCTACGGTGAGTCCTCGCCGCTGGTAAGCAACGACACCGCCGAAAATCGCGCCCTCAACCGCCGCGTAACCGCGAAGGTCAGCGCCAACGTCGAAACCATCCAGCGTTAATCCCCGCGCCCGGCTGCTCGATCTTCGCGCAGCCGGGCGATTTTTTACGGCAAGATCCACCTGCGCACCTTCCGTAAAACACCAACTTCCCACCTAGCGCCCTGCGTCGCTGGCCACTCCAAAAGTCTCCTAGGCAAACCTTCCAAGCACCGGTTGCGTGTGTTGCCGCCTGCAAAAAACACCGGGCCCACGTTAAGATAGCGCACCTCTCCCGCGATCAATTCGCGACACTCGGATGCGTCTATGTATAAAAAACTTGAAAATCAGTCGTTTCTCGCGCTGCTGATACTGGTTTCCATCGCTTTTTTTTGGGTGCTTAAACCCTTCTTCGGCCCGATCTTCTGGGCGGTGGCCATCACCATTATTTTCGCTCCAGTGCAGGACTGGCTAGACCGCAAAATGCCGGGCCGTCGCAACTTAAACGCTGCACTGACGCTGATAATCTGCTTGGTTGTGGTGGTGATTCCGGTGGTCATCACCGTTACGTCAGTGGTGGGACAGATCGCGGAGTTTTACAAGTTGGTGGAATCGGACAAAGTTGACGTCAACAAGTATATCCAGAAGGTCCAAGAGGGTTTTCCCACGCTCCAGGAGTGGCTCGCGCGCTTTGATATCGACTTCAACAGTCTCAGAGAAAGTGCAGCCAATGCCGCCATGGCAGTGGGCAAGCTCATTGCCCAACATTCGGTAAGTCTCGGCCAGAACGCCTTCGGCTTCGCTCTCGGCGTCGGTGTAATGCTCTACGTCGCCTTCTTCTTTTTGCGCGACGGCGACAAGATTGTGCAGCTGCTTTACCGCGCCCTGCCACTGGGGGATGAGCGCGAGCACCTGCTGTTTACCAAGTTCGCCGAAGTCACCCGCGCCACCGTCAAAGGCAATGTAGTGGTTGCAATCGTCCAGGGCAGCATCGGCGGTGTCGCGTTCGCCGCTTTAGGGATCAGTGGCGCGTTTATCTGGGGGGTGATTATGGCCATCTTCTCCCTATTACCAGCGGTGGGTGCGTCGCTGATCTGGATACCCGCAGCAATTTACTTGTTCGCGACAGGAGCGGCGGTTAAAGCCATCATTCTGATTATTGTGGGGGCCTTCGGCATAGGCCTGATCGATAACATCCTGCGCCCAATCCTGGTGGGCCGTGACACCAAACTGCCCGATTATTTAGTGCTCCTGTCCACCCTCGGCGGGCTAGTATTGTTCGGCATCAATGGATTCGTCATAGGTCCCCTAATCGCGGCTCTGTTTGTCGCCTTCTGGGGTATTTTTATCCGCGAGTTTCAGGACACGAGCCCGCCTCAGATCAAGCCCAAACCACCGGGTGTCCAGGTCGGACCTTGACGCCAGATCTTTCTCCCAATCTCGGGGTCAGAGTCACCTCGACCCCGCCGCGCCCCGAAAAACCGCGCGGGTTCTGTAAATGCTTTGTGCGCAAGTCCGACTGACCCAGGCAAACCAACTCATGCGATCGATTGTTTTATCCCTGTTCTCCACTATTGCCATTCTGTTAGTGGCCGCTTGTAGCACCAAGCCCACTGACGCGCCATCCGCAGCGGGCAACCGCGCCGCTCCCGTCCTTACCCACGCCGTCCAATGGCAGACGCGCGCGACCTTGGTGGAGGCGGTCGGCACCTCCCGCGCCCGGCAGTCGGTGACGCTCTTTCCCGAAGTCAGCGGCGAAGTGGAAGCGGTGCTCTTCAAAACCGGCGAGCAGGTAGAGCGAGGGCAACCCCTGGTGCGCCTGGACGCACGGGACCAACAGCTGGCGGTGCGGCTGGCGCAGGTCGAGCTGGCTGATGCAGAACGTCTCTACAGCCGCTACAAGCGCAGCGAGGGGGCCGGCGCGGTAACTGAATCCACCTTAGACGAAGCCAAAAGCGCGGTTGATCGTGCGCATATCGCCTTGGAGCGCGCCCGAGTCAACCTCTCTTATCGCACTATCACCGCGCCCTTTCACGGCTATATGGGCATTACGGATCTCGATGCCGGTGCGCGAGTCGACCCGGCGACGCCGGTGGCGAGCTTGGACGATCGCAGCGAGCTGCTGGTGACCTTCACGGTACCCGAGCTGTTTTACGGCCAGCTGTTACCCGGACAGATCATCGAGCTATCCACTTGGACCCACGGCAGCCAGCGCAATGAGGGTGAAGTCATCGAGGTGGACAGCCGCGTCGATCCGCAAACTCGCAGCTTTACCGTGCGCGCCCGCGTCCCCAACCGCGAGGACCAATTGCGACCCGGCATGAGTTTTCGCGTTCAACTGCCGCTCATCGGCGGCGAATATCCGCTGATTCCGGAAGTCGCGCTGCAGTGGGGCGGCGACGGCGCCTATGTCTGGGCAATCAAAGACGGCCTCGCGCAGCGAGTACCGGCGACGATCGTGCAACGTTTGACGGGCAGCATTCTGGTGGAGTCGAACTTGCCGGAGGGAACCTTAGTGGTGACCGAAGGCATACAGCGTCTGCGTGAAGGCCAGCCGGTGTTGGATGTATCGGAAAAGCTGGCGGAGGCAACGCCATGAGCAGCCCGCAGGATCAGCATGAATCTGGGTTGGTCGACGCCAATGAGGTCGAGCGGGACGTTCACAAAAACGACCTGGCGTCACTGAGCGTCCGCCGACCGGTACTGATCCTGGTCTTAAACTTGTTGATCGCTCTGGCGGGGGTGGCCGCCCTCATGGCAGTGGAGGTGCGCGAGCTGCCGGATATCGATATACCCGTGGTGTCGGTGCGCGGCGTTTTACCCGGTGCCTCCCCGGAAACCTTGGACGCCCAGGTCACCAACATAATTGAGGGCGCCGTGGCCCGGGTGTCGGGCATTAAGAACATCCGCTCGAGCAGCGAAGAAAACAACTTCCGCATCCATATCGAATTTTTACCGGATGTCGAGTTGGACACCGCCGCGTCGGATGTGCGCGAAGCGGTCAACCGCGCCCAGCGCCAGCTACCGGACGATGTGGAGCAGCTGACGGTCATGAAAGCCGAAGACGACGCTTGGCCCATCATCAATATAGCCGCGACCAGTAAAACCCTGCGCGAAGAAGACCTCACGCGCATCATCGAAAAAGACATAGTACCAGCGCTGATTGCCATCCCCGGGGTTGCCGACGTTCCGCTGTTTGGCAAGCGTCTGCGGGTATTGCGCGTGGTGGTCGACCCGCTGCGCCTGACCAGTTTCAACCTTTCAGTCGCGGATGTGGCCAGGGCCCTGGAGCTGGCGCCGCTGGACGTGCCCAGCGGCAGTTTCCGCTCCCAGGACCAAGAGCTGCTGGTGCGCACAGACGCATCCACAGTGACCGAGGAGCAAGTCCGCGACATCATCATTAGCGGCACTACGCGCATCGACGATGTCGCCTATGTTTCCTTCGGCCCAGAAGACGCCGAATCCCTGGTTTATCTCAACCGCGCTCCCGTTATCGGCCTGGGCATCGTCCGCCAAGCCCAGTCCAATACCATTGCCATCTCCGACGGCGTGCACCAAGTGGTGGAGAACCTCAACCGCCGCTTTGACGATATGGAGCTCGTCATCACCGAAGACCGCGCGGTGTTCATTCGCGGCTCGGTGCGAGAAGTCCTCACCAGCCTGTTCTACGCCACCTTGATCGTCGTCGGCTCGCTTTGGTTATTCCTCGGCTCCCTGCGCGTGACCTTAATCCCCAGCGTGACGATTCCCATCTCCCTGATCGGCACCTTAGCCGCCGTCTGGCTAATGGGGTTTTCCATCAACATACTCACGCTGCTCGCCATAGTGCTTGCCGCCGGCTTGGTGGTGGACGATGCCATTGTGGTGTTGGAGAACATTCAGCGCCGGAGGCAAATGGGCCTCGGCATCCGCGCCGGTGCCGTCTTAGGCACGCGCCAAGTTATTTTTGCCGTCATAGCGACCACGGCAGTGCTGGTGAGTGTGTTTGTGCCGATTGCTTTATTGCCGGGCACCACCGGGCAAATGTTCCGCGAATTCGGCTTGGTGCTCGCCGCCGCCGTGGCCATATCCTCCTTTGTCGCCCTGTCGCTGGTGCCGGCGATGACCATCCACTTTATGCCCGAACTCCAGCCGCGGCCGAGCACTCGCTTGGAGCGCTTCGGCCGCTGGCTCGCCCAGTTTTACGAGCGCGCACTCACCCGCTGCCTCGCCTTCCCTAAACTTACCTTCGCCCTGTCCCTGGCGCTCGCTTTAGGCGCAGGGCTGGTCTATACACTGCTGGATAACGAACTTTTACCGCCGGAAGACCGCAGCATTTTCTACGTCGACGCCACCGGCCCCGACGGGGTCGGCCTCAACTACATTCAGCGTCAGGCCGACCACATAGAAATGATTCTGCAACCACTGGTCGAAAGCGGCGAAGCAGAATTACTGTTCACCATCGTCGGCCGCTACGACCCCAATCGCGCCCAGGTCACGGTGCCGCTGCGCCCAAGCAAAGAGCGCGAGCGCGGTCAGCAGGAAATTATGGCCGAGCTGCAGCGCCCCTTGAACGACATTCCCGGTGCCCGAGTGCGCGTGGGCAGCCCCAACAGCTTGGGACTGCGAGGCAACTCTGGCAACATCCAGCTGGCACTGCTGGGCAATGACTATGAAGAAATCTACGAGGCGAGCAAAGCGTTTACTGCGGCCATCGAAGAGCGCTTGCCGCAGCTGAACCAGCCGGATATTTCCTACCGCCCAACCCAGCCCCAGCTCTCCATCTCCGTTGATCGCCGGCGCGCCTCGGACTTGGGCATTCCGCTGGAGAATATCGCCATTACCTTGCGCACCATGGTTAATGGTCTGGATGTTGTGGACTTGAACGTCGACGATGAAACCATCCCGATTATGCTGGAGTCCTCCAGCACCACCGTTACTTCGCCGCAGGACTTGGTCAATCTCTATGTGAAGAACACCGCCGGCCAGCTCCTGCCACTGTCGAGTGTGGTGACACTTCGGGAGGAAAGTGTGGCGGCAGAATTGAATCGCCACGCCCAGCGCCGGGCAATTCAAGTGGAAGCCGGTCTCAGCCCCGGCTACACCTTGGCGCAAGCCGTGGCGGACCTAGAAGCCTTGGGCGACGACATACTGCCGGACGGCATAAGCACACTGTTTCTCGGCCAAGCGCAGGAACTCAATGAAACCTCGCGCAACCTTGCGCTCACCTACGCCCTGGCGCTACTGGTGGTGTTTCTGGTGCTGTGCGCGCAGTTCGAGGGCTTCGCCAGCGCCATTATTGTGATGGTGATTGTGCCCTTCGGTGTCGCCGCCGCAATCTATGCGCTGTTCCTCACCGGCACCAGTATCAACCTCTACTCGCAAATCGGCTTGGTGATGCTAATCGGGCTAATGGCCAAGAACGGCATTCTGCTAGTGGAATTCGCCGACCAATTGCGCGACCAGGGCCACGAGCTGCACGAGGCGATTTTAGAAGCCGCCAAAGTGCGCCTGCGACCGATCACCATGACCTTGTTCTCCACCGCTCTCGGCGGCCTGCCGCTGATTCTCAGCACCGGCCCCGGCGCAGAAGCACGCGAAGCCATCGGCTGGGTGATGTTCGGCGGCCTCGGGCTCGCCGCCCTGTTTACCTTGTTCTTAACCCCGGTGGTTTACCTGGCGATTGGCCGCTTCCATAAACCGAGATCGGTGGAAAATATTCTGCTGCAGGGAGAATTGGAGGCCGCGCGGTTTGGCAGGCAAGGGTAAACGCTAAGCCGGCGCCGCTCCATTCCGCGCCCGCAGCACCTGAAAGCCAATCACACTTGGCCTCCCTCGCCTCTGCCACCCATAGCGGCATATATGGCAAGCACAACGCCTACAACTGCCCCACGAATGGATGGTGGCTGTATCGGTCATAGGTGATGTTTTCCCAAGGCTCCGCCAAAGCATAATTATGACCACGCAGACTGTTCTAGAAAGCCACCCAAAAAATCGGCCGAGCTGGCAAGCGCCGGTATTTATGAGATGGCTTCTAGGCGCTAGTTGCCGGGCAGACCTTCAATTATCGGGCAATTAAGTTTGCTCAACGTGAACGTCTGTACGTTTCTGCTCTGCTCGGGCTTGATCCAAATCTCCCATTTGACGAACGGATGGAATTAAAAATCCAACGCCAGAAAAAAACATTATGATACCGCTGGCAATACATATGGTTTCAACGATTGACAGATTTTCTATGCTAATGCCGGTAAGGGCGGCGGAGATCGGAATTAAACCTAAAACCGCGAACATTAATATGCTCATAACCCGGCCCATATATATCTCCGGAGTTCTTTTCTGAAACCATGTGGTGCCTGCCACCATGATAATGCCGGTACATATGCCGGTAATAAATAAGAATAAGGCGGCCAGCCACACATCCGCGAACTGCCCCACAAGAAATAGGCATAGTCCGCTTACAAAGTCACACGTCAAAACGACTTCGCCCAAGCGGCGATCAGACGGAGAAAAAACGACTGCCAGGCCGCCCCCGATGATTGCTCCCAACCCTGTCATTGCAAATAAGCTGCCGTAGGCTGCTTCGGACAAACCTAACTGGAGCTTTGTATACAAGGGTAATGCAGTCAGCAGGGGACCGTGGAGGAAGAAAGAGATCAATATCAGATACGACAACACCAAACGGATACCATGATCATTCCAGCAAAACCGTATTCCCTCTTTAAGCAGAGTCCATATTTTTTCTGGTTTCTTCGTTTGATATCGAGGAGCAATAATGAAAGACATTATCAGCAGAGTGCTTGCTGCGCATACAGCGTCCAACCCAAAGGCGAACGCCAGGCTTGCATGGTTTGGCTCACCAGATGTCCCCATGGTTTGACGAATTGCCCAAATCAACCAGCCTGCCAACATAGGCCCAAAGGCTCTTGCAACCTGCACAGTTCCTATCACCACCCCATTTCCTTTTGATAATTGGGATGTTTGTATTAAAGAGGGAAGTAACGACTGGCTGGCCGGAATATCAATCGCCCCAAGCGAGCCGAGTAAAAAGGCAAATATATAGATTAGCCATAGGGGCGTCAGTCCAAGATATATAAGCGCCGAAAATGCAAACATGATTACCACAAATAATCCGCGGCAAATAAATAGCGCTTTCAATGGCGATATACGGTCAGTTATTGCTCCGCCAATCAATATGAATATTGCATGAGGTAAACTGAAGGTCGCAAAAATGGTAGCAACCATTACCGGATCATCTCCGGATATTGACAGCATTAACCAGGGCAGGGCAATAGCGGTGAAAAAGTTACCCGTCTGGAAAATTCCTACACTGGCCCAATGCAACAAGAAATTTCGGTTACCAAACAAAGTTTCTTTGTCGGAGTTCGTTCGCATGTTCTTACTTTCTGGCGTCGCCACTCTTTCCCCTTTCTTCTATAAGATTTTTGGTGTTATGAAAGGAGACGATTTGCCAACCCGCTTCCGCCCTCTGCAAAACCATCATCGGTCTTGTTGTGCTGCGCCTCGGGATTTCCTGGCCCTTGTCATAAATTGAAAAATCGAGATGAACAACTGCTATGTCACTGCTCAAAAAACGGATTTTGGTAATTTCCGCATGACTTTCGGTGCCTGCGTAGAAATCATGCAGAATATGATTGAGAACGCCACCAATGGCTTCTCTGCCAACAAAATGCTGACCAAACCAGACCACGAAATCCGCATCCTCATAGAAATGGGACGCCCATTTTTCGCCGTCTGCTTCGCGCCACGCTTGTTCCATTTGAGAAATCATCGCGCGTATTTGTTCTTCGTCCTGGGTTGAAGCTTTGACTCCCAATGCAAAAGTCAGAAGTGAGCTTAAAAGAAAAGCGGAGACGATATAGGTCCGTAACATCATGCAAGAAACCTCATGGAATAAAGTGGGAGCAATAAAATTAGAAACTCTGAATAAGCCAGGCTTATTCAGAGTGATCGTCATTTACTCAAAACGATGGATAAATCCCTTTCTAATTATTTTACAGCCGCATACCAGGTCGTGCCTGATTTAGGCCATGTGCTGATTGTTCTTACGTCTTCCGGTGGGAGAGTGGTGACGCTTTTTTCCTCTTCTGTCCATTCGCGCCCTTGTGCTTGATGGCACATCTGGCAAGTTGAAGTGCTGGTGCTCCATTTACGTCCTTTCAAGAAAAAATGTCTGGGATCGTCGGAAGGATCATCATTTTGATAGAGCTCAAAGATTGCTTCCAGATTATTTTCTCTTTGCTCCCAGGCGGGTCGACCGATATCCCAGTCACTATAGTGAAAATCTGGAACATCTTTTAAGCTCAAGAAGAACTGTGCGCTGTCAAAGTCGCCGGTTTTCAGGAAATAATCTACCCATCCGAGAATCATCGCAATGCGGTTAAATGAAAATATTGGATCATCAGGGCAGGTTCTGTAATCAGGCCTTTCGTCGCAACCAGAGAATGCCCGCGAATAGGCGAAGTAACTTTCTGCGAAATTTTCTTCCTCTTCATACATAGCCATTCCCACAGTGAACGCGTGGAATGGTTCATTGATGAGGCGCCACTCACGATGCTCCTGGTCGATCAAATCAACGGCGGCATCATCGCCGTGTAGTTTGGCCAACCATCTTTTATGCAGCGATGTAAAACCGCCTAAAATTGGAGCCAATCTGAAGCGAGTGTTATTTTCGGGATCGACAAACCATGCCTCCTGAAGCTCGCGTGCCATTTCGATAGTTAAGGTGGAGAAGTAACCGCCCAGGACAAAATTGTATAGCGCCGTAGGATCATCATAGTCAGCCTCGCCGCCGACCCAAAGATTGAGCGCGGTGATTAGGAAAGATGTAAAAACATTGTTAGATTGCTGCGTTATGTCATCCAGTAACGCTGCCGATGCAATGTAGCGCCGCTCCTCGTTATAGTTAAATGCATCGTAGAAAATGGCGTGAGCAGCATGATTTTCCTCCCATTCAACACCATTCGGTCTCTTAAATATCTTTGTGAGCTTGCTGTCAGTCTTATTCAGTGCTGTTTTAATCCACTTTTGTTTGGCACCAAGTGCCTGAGCTCTATGCAAGAAATATTGGGCAATAATGGTATGTTTGAGCGCTTCGCCATCGCTATGGTGCGGGCCTTTAGGAGGTTTGGACGCGTGAGGCGGATGCTTTGGCCCTTTGCCATTGTGATGAGGCCCTTTCCCCGGTGGTGATTGTGGAATATGGATATGCTGTGGCCCCTTGTGATGAGGTCCTTTGTGATGAGGTCCTTTGTGATGAGGCCCTTTGTGATGTGGTCCTTTGTGATGTGGTCCTTTGTGATGTGGTCCTATCAAGGATTGACTAAGGTGATACAACGCTAGAGTTTTCACCAGCACAATATCATTAGGATTATCCAGATATGCAGTCAGGACGATTTTTTCAAATACTGAAATGTCAGGCTGGCTGTTTCTCGGCAGAATTGTTTCGTAATCAGCTACTGGATCATAGGTCGGTTCCGACAACTTCCCGTAACCCCGAATTTTATAACCCGCATCTTGTCGCAGCTGGTTTTTGACCGCCGGATGCTTCTCTATTTTGTGAATTTCTTTTTGATCAATACCAAGCTCATAATAAAACTGAATATTACTGGAGTAATGGTCTGAGTTGGGAATGTTATTATCGCGATAGTCCGCTTGCGCACTCAATGTGAAAAGTACGCAGCATAGCGGAAAGAAAAACTTATAAAGCCTCATGTTTAATGCTCCTATTCTGATTTTAGTTATTCCGTATTGTTTTTTAATATTCCCTAACTTTTTTTCAACGGTCACTTGTTAGACTGAATCTTCAGTCTTATAGGCTTCTATTTTTAGATTGTCTTGATTCACATTTTTGGCAATGCTGATAAGGCTCTCCAGAACATCATCCGCTATTGCCTGTACGGTACCCAAGTAAAAGCAATCCTTCCAAAAATAGAAAGACATTACTATGCCTCCGTTCTTATACGTAGTTTTGATTAAAAACTGATGCATATGGTCTTTCTCAACAATTTTTGTTACCTCCTTGCCAATCCCTTCAGGGGCCATCCCGAACCATTCCCGCTGATTTTCGTTCTCGTAGCTAATCAGATCAAAATTAACTACGATTTTCGGCATATCCTGCACGGTGAAAATTTCCCGGGTTTCTTCGTCAGTATTGAGATATCTCAACGCCCTCAATCCGATACCGCCATTCGGCACCTGAAGACGCTGTTCTTTTATTAATCTGATATTCTGGATAACGGTGTTCTCGGGTTTAAGCTCAAATAGCACGCTTGAGAGTTCCCCTATCTGACCGAATAATTTTGGCATTTCAATATCATCCAATATATTCATCCGCGCGTGAATGTTGATATCGGCCCAGAGTGAATCAGCGAGTGTGATTTTGGAAAATGCCTTGATGAGCGCATAGATACAAATATCGTCGATTTCAACCCGCTGCTCTTTGCAGATTTCTGTTAAGGCAACATAGTCTTTTGCGGTGATATCGATACCGGTTGCGATGAAGTCTTCCGGAACTCGTTCGCGCCCAGAGTCATAGTCATTTGGCAAGTAGCTCAAGCGACTCTTTTCGACTTTTTCCATCCAGTAGGGTATTTGCTCAACAGCTTCTTCATGCGCAAAGCGGTTTAGTCGCTTGCTCCAATCTCCTAATGAGAATGTCTTTTTCGGAAAATACACAGGTTGTTTATTAAGCACCTTGAGGTACGTTGAGGCGAAGTCGTCGGATAGAGTCTTTTGTGACATGCCATCTGAAATGTAATGATGGAATATCGAAAAGAAACGGTAAGGACGATCGCTATTCAGACGATAGCAGGCCATGCTGAACAGTGCAGTTGGTTGAGTAAAACTAAAGCTTCTATGCAACTGTGCGTTCGTTTCCTGCATTTTCGCTCGTCCGGCTTCGTACTCCAAATCGCTAAAATCATATTCTTCAATAGCGAAATTTTCGCGTAACGGCACTATCTCCTGCCTGAAATTTTCTCCATCAGTGAAGATCTGAACGCGGCAACCGTCGTGGTAGGTCAGAAGTATTTTCATGGTTGTCGTAAGAGCACCGAGATCGTACTTAGAGGAATCTATCTCAAGCAATGCTCCAACGTTAAAATGGCTGGACTGCTGTTGCCGCACCCAGCAACTCACCATGGCTGTGGGGTGCTCAAGGGAACCATTAATCTCACAATTCGCAACTTTATCCGGATGATTGGGATCCCACATCAAAATCTCATGGTCGTAGCTTCCAGATTCGGACTTATCGTCAAGTGCATTTTCGACAATATATTTTGCTATCGCGTTAACGGTTGGATATTTCATCACTAATGTCGCAGGCAGCTTCGACTTCAACATACCTTGCAGTCGAATTTTAAAATCCATTGACATCAGGGAATTCATCCCGTATTCGAATATATTATTGCTGCTGTCGATGCCCTCTGGAGAATCAACACCTAAAACATCAGCGAGGATCTGCTTGATATGATTTTTTAGGATCAGCTCACGCTGGTCAGCAGCGACCAATTTCAACTGCTCCGTCAGGTCCAGGGTGACATCGGTTTGGTTTTCTCCCATTAAATCCTTGAATAGGGTTTTTTGTGCCGGATCGGGATATTGTTTAGCAATTAACGACCAGTTCAAGTCGAAAACTCCCGCTTGAGGAACCTTGTAGGCAAGCAGTTGGGACATGGCACCCAGTCCCTGCTCTGCAGATAGCGCCTCCATTCCTGCATCCTTCATGCGCTGAATATCTCTCGCATCCAGGCTGGCGGCCATGCCGGAGCCTCCCCATGGTCCCCAATTAATGGTCAAGGCGGGTTTTCCAAGTGCGCGGCGATGGAACGCCAAAGTATCCATAAACGCGTTGGCTGACGCATAATTACTCTGACCCGCCCATCCTACAATCGATGCGATGGACGAGAAGCAGACGAAGAAGTCTAAGTTAATGTGCTGCGTATGCTGGTGCAGATTCCACGCACCTTTCACTTTTGGCGCCAGGACTTTATTAAATTTTTCCTGGGTTTGCAGCATGATGGTTCCATCTTCCAGCACGCCGGCCGAATGAATGATACCGGCAAGCGGATATGGACCTTTCTCGATGATCTCCACCACTTTTGCCACATCACTGCTGTTGGAAACATCGGCGCGCAGTGTATTAACTTGCACGCCCATTTCCCTGACAGCATTTATTTTGTGGTTTGCCTCTTCTGAAGGGGAGCTTCTGCCGATCAATACAATTGATTCCGCACCTTTTTCGGCCAGCCAGTTCATTATTTCTAGCCCCAGACCGCCGAGCCCACCGGTCACAAGGTAGCTGTGCCCGCGTTTAATTACCTCCTGATCGCGTCCTTGAACGACTTTCACATTGGAAACTCCAAACGCCAGCGCAATTTTTCGTGATTCTTTGTTCCAATAAGAGAGGGCTGTATCTATGTCGTCGACGGGGGCAACTGGCACAGGTAAAGGTGCCAGCAATCCTTTATCAAACATATCGATAATTTCTTTCATCAGCTCGCTGCACAATTTTGCGCGCTGTCCGGCCAGGCTCGCGATACCAACGGTTTGATAACAAATATTTCTCGCCGCCAATTTCTCCACTATGGCCGCACTGGATTCAGCAGTATTCTCTCTGAGATCAATAAATCGTCCAAACGGGCTCATCAGCGTCAATGTTTTGTTAACGAACTGGCCGGTGAGGGTGTTAAGCACAATATCGATTCCCTGACCGCCTTCACCGTTAGAAATAGACGTTATCTGACGGGCAAATTCGAATGTTGTCGAATCAAAAACGCCGGCCAAACCGAGTGTGCGAAGGTGCGCTCGCTGATCTTCGGTGCTAGCCGTTGCATAGACTTTGGCTTTTTTAAGTAAGGCCAATTGCACGGCGGCCAAGCCGATATCGGCTGTTGCTTCGTGTATCAGAACGGTTTCGCCTTCCTGCATTCTGGCAAGGTAATTCAAGCTGTAGTGCGCGGCCAAAAAGGTGCCCGGTATAGAAGCTGCTTGCTCGGGGCTTAAGTATTCCGGTTTTTTTATTGCAGTTATTGAATTGGCGCGGACAACTGATGACAGCCCCTCTTTAGCAAACGCGATAACCTGATCACCCACAGTTAACCGACTGACGTTACTGCCGAGCCCGATAACCGTACCTACGCATTCAAAACCAACCGGGTACTGAAGAAGACCGCCAGCATCGATTGTGGTGTTCAACCGGGATATGGTTTCCAGGCCGTGTTTGTTTACGGCGGCATAATCGACTTTTAACACCACATCGTCTGCTGCTGGTTCGGGCAATAAAAATGTTTTGAGGGCCCACCGGTCTGAATCGCCGCCAGATTTGGAATTTTTGACAACATGGAAAGGTCGGTCACCCTTGTGCTCCGCTTCAATCCAGGTGTAATCGTTGAGTTGGGAATCGCCGATGGGGCGCAATCGATTGACGTGGCGGCCAGATGGTCTGAGGGCGATTTCCTGTTCATATACGTTACTGGTAATGTTATCGGCCAACTGCGCAACGATACTCTCGTCAACCTTCGCAGCCAAATCCACCATGCTGATTTTGTATTCCGGATGTTCTGAGGCGAATACTCTGCCGAAGCCCCACAAGGCCCCCTGCACTGGTCTCGGCAAAGCAGTATCGCCGTTCAGTCGGAACACCGATTGCGATATCAAATAGACCCTTTGCTTATGCTGCCATTCGACCTTGTCGAGTGCCTGCGCCAAATGCATTGGGGCGATCGTGGTAAAGCCGCAATCGGCTAGCACATCATCGGCCGTAGCGTTTTCTCCGCTCCGACTCTCCAGTCCCCATAGATAAATTATGCCGCGAGATGTTTTTGCGTAAGGCTTGATAATGTTAACAATGTCGTTAGATGAATCTGTGCTGACGGTGAAATGACGTTCTCCTATCTGCTCGAAAGTTTCACCTGGCTGAATCATGCATACCGTTTGTGCACGTTTTTCCAATTCCGCCGCCAGCTGCTGACCCACGCCGTTTGAATCGGTGAAGATGAGCCATTGACCGTTTTGCGATTCGGCACTGCTACCCTCAACTTCTACCAAGGGCAGGGGCAGGGGCAGCCAATGGAAATCATAAAGTATCGAATCTTTAGCCGACTCGGTGCCGGATTGAGTTTGTGTCGACTTGAGTTCACCACCAACTATTTCTACCAGAACAGTTCCTTCGGCGTCGAACAGGGTGAGATCTCCGACAATTCGGGAGTCGTCCTTGTACACCGTTCGGAAATGGCAAAAGCATCTATTACCTGGCTTCTGGTAGTAGTTGATCTCTGCCATTTTTACCGGGAGATAACCTTGGTCGATGGTCGGAAACAGGCTTTGAAATGCGCCGTCCAGAATGACGGGATGCAACAAATAAGTTCCTATGGAATCCGCCAAAGATGAAGGCAGATTTATTTCCACAATGGATTCGGTTTCATTGTGCCAGGCGGCTTCTACAGGCTGGAAATATTCCTGGTAGGTAAGACCGAGCTTGTGGCAGTGACGATAAAACTCGTCTTTTGTCCGCTTCAGAGAGAGTCTTCCGATTAGTTCGGACAGGTCGATGGAATGGTCTGGTGGTGATCCAGTAATCTCACTGACGATTCCCTCGCTGACAATTCTCCATTGACCTGTTTGCGTATCCACTGCGCTGATCTGAAAATGACCTTCCCCCACATCGAATTTGCTCTCCAATACGGTCGGTTTTTCCCTATCAATGAAAAAGGCGCGTTTGAATTCGACATTTTCAAGGGTAATCTTCGTGCTCTTATGTTGAATGTTGGCAAGCGCCAAAGCCATTTCAATATATGCTGCGCCGGGATAGACAATCTCTCCCTCCACTTCATGATCCGCCAGATAAGCCAGCTCCTGAAGATCCAGTGTTTTCTGCCAAATGGCCGATGGAGAATTGAGCCTGCCACCTAGCAGCGGGTGTACGGATTCTGAAAAGCCGCCACGCTGGCTCAGATTTTTTAGGCGGGACTGTTGAACTTCTTCAGACTCCCACCAATAGCCGGCGTGCTGCCAGGCATAGTTCGGCAAGGAAACCAGCAGTCCCTTGTTGGGATACAGTGCTTGCCAGTCCAGCGGGACGCCAGCGACGTGCAGCGACGCAACAGTCTGGGCAAGCATTGCTACATCGTCTTGTCCGCGTTTTAACGTCGAAGCGGTAACAACTTTTCGATCCGACTTATTCAGGTTCTTTTCGATGGAGCTCGACAATACCGGGTGTGGTGCGATCTCAAGAAAAGTATCCAGCCCTTCATTGGCAATTGCTTCAATTGCGGCTTTGAATAAGACAGGCTCTCGAACATTATCAGCCCAATACGCGGGACCCCAGTCTCCATCTCGTGTCAGCTGTGCGGTTACCGTTGAGAACAATGGAATGGCTGGCTCGTTTACTTTGATACCGTTAAGTACTTCGATCAATGGAGCCTTCAGCTGATCCATTATCGGGCTGTGGTAGGGGACGCCGACATTGAGAAAGCGGGCGAACAGGCCTTGTTCGTCAAGTTGTTCGGCAATCGATGCCAGGGCTTGCTCATCGCCGGCGAGGGTCAACGCCTGTTCGCTGTTGATGGCGGCAATCGAAATTTTGGATTCGAGGCCTGCCAGGTAAGGTTGCAAAGCGGTTTCGGTGATTCCAACAGCCAGTATCTTGCCCGTACCCTCGGTTGTATGTTGCAACCGGCTGCGGTGGTAGATGACTCTGATTGCGTCATCGAAATCGAGCGCTCCTGCGACAAAAGATGCAGCCACTTCTCCCGCGCTGTGGCCGACTACACAAGCAGGTGTTATGTCCCAGGATTTCAACAATTCCGCCAGAGAAACTTGAACAGCGAAAATTGCGGGTTGCGCTATATAAGTGGCGTGAATCCGCTCACTATCTTCCGTATTGAAAATCTCATCGATTAAAGACCAGCCGGTGTAGCCCTGCAACGCATTGCTGCATTTATCCATCGTCGATCGGAAAACCGGTTCGGTGTTGTATAACTCGCGCCCCATACCAGCCCATTGCGGGCCCATTCCGGAAAATACAAACGCAATCTTTTTATCTAATCCCGCTTGTGCTGCAGCATGTAAATAATGCCCACCAGGATTGCCCGCGACAAAATCCTGAAGCCCCTGGGCTATGGCTCCATTGTCCGTACCACGGACTGCAAGTCGGTATTTGTAATGTTCGCGTTTGACGGCAGCGGTATAACAGATATCATGCAGATTTGCCGTCGGACCGCTCTGAAGATATTTCAGGTATTTATCCGCCTGGTCTTTCAGCCCTTTTTCTGTTTTCGAACTGATCAGCAGAAGTTTCGTATCACCGTTCACCACAGGCTTCTGATCTGTACCTGGCTTATCCTGCAGCGGCGCCTGCTCCAGAACCGCGTTGGCGTTGGTGCCGCCAAAGCCGAAAGAATTGACAACGGCTCTTCGCGGCCCACCTTGTGTATCTGGCCACGCCAACTGCTCGTCCGCGATCCGGACGTTGAGCGCTTTGACATTAATCGCGGGGTTAAGTGTATGGAAGTGAATATTCTGGGGAATGACTCCCTCATTCATCGCCATTACAGTTTTAATCAGCCCGGCGGCGCCCGCCGCCGCTTCCATATGACCGATATTGCTCTTTACTGAACCGATCACACACGGCTTAGCCGGATTGCGATCACCCAGCGTCTCGCCCAGTGCCTTCACTTCGATCGGGTCACCTACTGCCGTACCTGTACCATGAGCTTCTGCATACTGAATGTCGCGAGGTGCAATGTCCGATCGGCTCAGTGTTTGGCGCAGTAGCTTTTTCTGAGACTCTCCATTAGGAACGGTGATGCCGATGGTCTGTCCGTCCTGATTGACACCAGTCTCCTTAATAATTGCAAGAATATTGTCACCATCCCGCTTAGCGTCAACCAGCTTTTTAACCAGTATCAGCCCCGCGCCCTCACTGCGTACGTAACCGTTTGCGGAGGCATCGAAACTTTTGCAGCGTCCGTCGGGAGACAGCATTGATGCCTTGCAAATCGACATCGTCAGTTCGGGGCGCAATAGAATATTCACGCCGCCAGCAATGGCGAGTTTACTGTCGCTGTTCCGCAATGCCTTGCACGCCATATCCAACGCTACCAGTGAGGAAGAGCAGGCGGTATCCAGCGTTACACTTGGTCCCGTAAAATCGAATGCGTAGGAAATCCTGGCTGCAGTCAAAGTCATCGATGGGCCGGTCGCTGTATGGCTTGTCATCAATTTGCGCGCCGCTGAATCCAGCTGCAGCTGCTCGTAGTCATGCATGAACTGGCCGATATATACCGCCGTGTCGCTCCCTTTGAGCTCACTTGCTTTCAGGCCGGCATTTTCAAGTGCCTCGTACGCAAGCTCCAGCAGCCAGCGGTGTTGTGGATCTATATGTGGTGCCTCTTTGGGGGAAATACCGAAAAACTGAGGATCGAACTGATCGATGTCGCGGATGAATCCGCCGCGGTTAACGTACATCTTGTTGGGTTTTTCTTTATCCGCATCGTAATACGCAGCGTGGTCCCAACGATCAGGCGGAACTTGAACGATGCCGTCACCACCCGCCAGCAGAAAACTCCAAAATTCCTGGGGACTGTTTACCCCACCAGGAAACCGGCATGACATGCCGATAATTGCGATATCGTTGTTCAAGTGACTTCTTGAGCCATCCTCGGTTTTCATATATCTCTATCCCTTTCATGAATCATTACAGTACAGAAGTCTGAACAAGCAATCCTGAAGCTAATCCGATGACAATGAAGTGAGAAGCCATTGTCATGCGAGGCTGGGATTTTTCGGCGATCTTAGTCGTTATGAGACTGGAACGGTTATGGCTTCCATGCGAGCGGGAACCTCTGACTCGTTCAGAAATTTATCCTGTTCAGAAACTTCATAGCTTAGATGTGTGCTGTGGTAGGGCGAAACTGACAGTGCTGTCGTTCGCATGTCCAGCTTATGACAAGTTCCCATTTCGAATAGGCCCTCCATAGCATCCATACGACCTCCTCCACGTCCATTTTGATAGGCGGATTATTTAACCTTTTTGCGCCCAAATCAAGTTTCTTCTCCGACGACCAAGTCACATTTTTCATGTGAACAATTAACGGGTGAACCTCCACTACTTATCTAGACACTTCGCAGCTTCTTTAGATGCTGCCCGATGTTTACCCCGAAAATCGATGCGAGCAGATCGGTTATTTAGCCTGCTCCGTAGGTAACGGTACCGACCGAACCGAGGGAATACTTCAGCAAACATTTCGTCTGGGCAACAACGACACCGCCGGCCGGTGTTCAGCACCTGCGTAATCATTACCGAGTCATGGATATAGCGCCGCCACTCCGGTGTGTGGTCCGCATGACGGCGTTTTTCGACGCCGCCACTCAAGGGCTAAGTTCTGACAAAAATACGTTTCTACAAAACCAATCGCCTTTCTACTTTGAGGCTGAGAGTTTTTCCTGTACGCATTTATGATTTCATTCATCGCGAATCCATATAGATAGCATCACGTGAAATTACTTTTTATTAGTGGCGCTAATAGAAGAATTCCTCAGAATCGAAAATCGACAACGGGGTCATAGCAAGAAAATAATGCATAATCTTCCCACAATGCCCTTCCCGCCAACATCCAAAGAATCTAGAGAGCGAGCAATTTTCCCCACTAAGAATATTCTTCTTGAAATATTTAATGCCGATTAAATCTATGCACTTGAACTTTGTCGCACTCT
>CAYZVN010000002.1:0-13377 GCA_964482025.1 uncultured Saccharophagus sp.
GCCTGTCACGCCGGAGGTCGCGGGTTCGAGCCCCGTCCGGTCCGCCATTTCACATATCTTTATTCGACCTCGCCTTTAAGTTCTCAAGATCCTCTCTTTCCTCGCGCGAATTGCGCGCGGAACTGTTTTGTCAAATTCCTGTCATCCAAAGCTAATACCCTTAACTTGCTCGCTTGAACATTTCGCCTATCAGCAGGTGATTGTGGGAGCGAGTAAACGCAGCTTATTCACCGAGAAACCAATAGGGTACGAGTATGCAGGATTATCTTGAAGAATTGCTCGAAGACCGGGATTACTGGATGGAAGATGTAGACTCTGATGAGCGACTGGATGAGGTCGCAGAGGTGTGACCGGTTCGGTCGCCTGGTACAGGTTTACCTTCTTTTCCTTCCTTTTGTGATACCCCTCTTCTATCTTTAATGAAATCGCAGGATTTTTCGCGACGGCAAATCCTGCGGTCGGTATGTGATCGGCGTAATATTCCGTTTGTTCTGTTTCGGCCGGATTCACGCTACCCTATGGGCCATTTAAGGTGGGCGATGTCGCCCTGACCTGCGCCAACAGATCGGACACCATGTTTCTACACGATACGGATAAAGCACAGGCGGTACTGTTTTTCGGGAAAGAAGGCATTTCGAAAGAGCTGCTGTACCCCGAATTGGAAGCTTTGCTGGAGGGATTTGTCCCGCTGGAAGATTGGGCCAATAGCACGCAGAAAGCGGTCTATGTGGAGTTCAATTACCAATTTGTAGTGACCGCTGCGGTCTTTTTCACCATGGCGTTCGACGCCAAGGGCGGGGTAGACACAGGTTGGAATTTGCCCCTGCTCGATATGGCGCGCACCACTGCGAAAGGGCCGGATTTGGGTGCGGGGCCAATTCGCATTGCCTGCGCCAGCCAATGCCCGATTGCCTACTTCAAAGACTGGCTGTGGGATCCGGATATGAATCCGGAAGGGCCGCAGTTCAAGCAAATTAAACGCTCCCTGAAACGCAATCGCCTCGGCGTGCATTTTCGCGCTTCGCGCGCGACAGAAGAGAGCTCAGGGAGCTTGTCCGCCCAGGAGGTTCAGCGTCTTGAGGCTCACCTTTCACAGCACTTCAGCAAGCAATACGAAAAGGCACTGCGCGAGCAAATGACACAGTTGCTCGATGGCCAGCGTTTGCGCATCGCCAGCATGGTCAGCGACCGCGATCAAGCAGTTCAAGCCATGCGCAGCGACTACGAGCGCCGCATTGAAGAGCTGCAAAAGCAGCTGGAAGAGAACGAGGTGTCCCGCGCGGATTTGGCACAGCACAATCAGGAGTTGCGCCTCACCATCGACGGCCAAATGCAGAAGATCGAAGGCTTGCGCGAATACTACGAACACAAACTGCGACGTTTACAGGGATCGGATAGCGAGACCCTCGATACGGTGCGCGCCCGCTTGGAGAGCGAAATGGAAAATCGCGTGCGCAGAGCGACGGCCGAGTTGGACGAGCTGTTAAAGATGAAAGACGTCGAGCTGCAGTATCGCGCCGAACACGAGGAACAGCTGCAGCAGGAGATTTTCCGGCTGCGGCGCGAACACCAGGAATCCTTGGTTAGCAGCAGTGATCAGTTTTTGGAAGATTTAAGCCGCAAAGGCGTCAACTTTGTCACCTATCAGCCGGGCGCCGGCCATATCACCATTCCGTATTCCGAGATGTCGCTGTTCCTGGAAAACCCGCCGGCGTTTACCGCTGCTTATTGTGGCGTTACCGAGCCGCAATATCTCGCTTGGCTGCGCCACTATCAAACCCCGGTGTGCAACGCGCTGGACGATGGTGGTGAAATGTGTTGTGCCAACCTGAGTCGCGTGACCAATCCTACCGACTTCGTCCTGGGTGAGAGCGATCTGTGTGATCAACATAAGCCCGCTCAGAGACCCGGTAAGCTTAAAGCGATTTAACGCTTGTCCAGCTCCTCGCTTTTACCCTCCGACTGGGCGCATTTGGCGCTTGCGGATGTGGCTCGCCTCGCCCCAGTGCAGAGGTTGGAGTGGCAGCTGGCCAAGGAGTGCGGGCTAGAGGTGGTGATGCGCCGGGAGGATCTTCTCCATCCCCGATTGGGCGGCAACAAGTTTTACAAACTGGCTGGTCACCTGGAGGCGTTCAGAAGCAGTGGTGCGCGCCGCCTGCTGAGTTTTGGCGGGGCTTTTTCTAATCATTTATATGCCCTTGCGGCAGCCGGCCATGATCTGGGTATACCGACTGTGGGCGTCGTCCGCGGAGAGGCGCCAGAAACCCTCAGTCCCACTCTGCAAGACGCCGTGACGGCGGGTATGGAGCTGATCTTTGTCTCCCGCGCGGACTTTAAACGCAAAACCGATCCGCTCTGGCTGGCCGAGTTGCACCGCCGTTTTGGCGATGTTTACTGTATCCCCGAAGGCGGCGGCGATCTGCTGGGGTCGCGCGGCTGTATGACCTGGGCGGCCGCTGCGGTCGCGGCCTCGCCCTGGCGGCCCGATGTGGTCTGCCTGGCCGCGGGAACCGGAGGGACGGCAGCGGGGGTTTTGGCGGCAGGTGTTTGCCAGCGGGTGGAAGCGTTTCTGGTTCTCAAGGGAACGGAAGCCGAAATCGCAAATATGCAGACCGAAATCGAGGCCCGAGCTTGCGCCTTGGCGGGTGCGCAAGTCAAATTGCCGTCGTTACATCTGGAAACCAACTATTCTTGTGGAGGGTATGCACGTTTACCGTCAGCGCTGCGTCAATTTATGGCCGCGTTTGAGGCGGAGACAGGTGTACCCTTGGACCCGGTCTATACCGCCAAAATGATGTGGGGCATTGCGCATAAAGCTCGCGCAGGTTGGTGGCCGCCGGGAACGCGAATTCTGGTGCTCCATAGCGGTGGGCTGCAGGGACGGCGCGGTTTTCCGGATCTCTGAGCTTCCTCTTTGGGCGTCATAGGTAGCTGGTTAGCCGCTATGAAAGCTCACTCCATACAAGACTCTCGCCCACCCGATTTACTTGCCGTTGCCAAGGCGTTTGTGCCCCTTGGCGTCCTTAAGCACACCTACCTCGACTACCTGCTACAACAGGCCAATGTGGACTATGTTTGCGCCGGTCAGCGCCTGTTTGAGCAGGGCACCTGTGACTATCGCCATCAATACCTGTTAAACGGTCGCGTTCAGCTGGATTATGCCTCGGGCTACACCGAGAGCATCGCCGCCAAAGACGCGCTCCTGCCCCTTGCCCATGAGATGCCCAGGCCTTGCGATGGCATTGCCGTAACGGACTGCACAATCTTGCGCCTGGACTCCGACCGGCTCGACCGCATTCTCAGTTGGAGCCAGATCGCCGATTACCTCTTGGGAGAGTTGAGCGTTGTGCGCGACCGGGATGAGGATATCGGCTGGATCAAAACCGTCCTCAACTCGAACCTGTTCTATAAAGTACCCCCGGTCAATGCGGAATCGATTTTAGATCGCATGGTGCCGCAAATGGTAATGGCGGGCGACGTGATTGTGCGCCAGGGGGAAATTGGTAACGGGTGCTATTTCATCAAGGAAGGTACCGCGCGCGTCACCTACCGCAGCGAAACAGGTGAAGTGCAGCATCTGGCGGATATAGGGGTCGGGCGCTGTTTTGGCGAAGACGCGCTGGTGTATGAAACCCTACGCAATGCCACCGTGACCATGACGACAGATGGCGTTCTTATGCGTTTAAGCAAAGAGGACTTCAAACTTCTTCTCTTAGAACCCCAGGTGGAAGAGGTGACAGAAGAGGACTTTTCCGAATTTGCGGAACCTCCGGTGTACTTGGATGTGCGCAGCCAGAGCGAGTATGACCAGGGGCATTTGGTGTTGGCCGCCAATGTGCCGTTGAATTTGCTCGCCCTTAAAAAGCGCTTGTTGCGGCCCGATGTTCCCTATGTTTTGTACTGCGACACGGGTCGCCGCTGCCGCGCCGCCGCCTACCTGCTGGGCAAGCAGGGGTTTAATACCTTTGCGCTGCGCGGGGGGTTGGTCGGCACCGGTATGCAGTATCAATTAACCACGGATGCCAGCTACATGCTGCGCGACGGCAAGGTGGCGAAGGGATAGCACTTGTCAGGTTTGGCGAGCGGCGAGGGCGGCCCGCGCTGCTTGGGGCCAGTGATCGGCCACAATTAAGCGTCGCTCGGCGGACTCTCGATGCCAGAGCATGAGCACGCGGTCGCTGTCGGCAAAGTGCTGTTCTATGCGCGCTCGGGTCACTAGATGATCTTGTGGGTGTTCGACACCGCAGCCCAACCAAGAGGCTTTGGGTAGCGCCAGCCACTGCCCATCTTCCGTGACATCCAGCGCCTGGGTGCAGCTCAACCACCTATGGGTGAGCGGCTGCGCCAGCATGCTCGAGCCGAGTGCGAGGGTCTGTTGCCAGGGTTGGAACAGGTGTCCCTTGAGCCAAAAATGCCGCTGGAATGGCATTGCCGATGGCGTCTCAAGCCGCTGGCTGAGTGGCAATTGGTGTTCTTGCAAATGACGCAGCTTGTGGTCCAGGCGATCTTCCAAACCGGGCCCGAGCCAGTGGACCTTACCGGCGAATTCGATACCGAGGAAAAATTTTACCGCCGTTTCCAAGTGCACTCGATCGGTCGGGCTGCTCAGCAGAAAGTCCAACTCCCCGATGGTAATTTGATGGCCCGCAGAGTTGCGGCTATAGATCGGCAGGTTGTGGTCGAGCAACTGTAAGGGCTGATCGGGCGCATGGGTCAAGTAAAACAGAATGAGGCGCTCGAAATGGTGGCCGAGCCGTCTGCGCGACTCTTGTTCCATAAACCTTTGCAGAGGCTGGGGGTGGCGCTGCAAATTCGCCAGCCACTGGCTTAATACTGCGGTCGATTGAGGCAGTCTAAATCGTTGGTAGGGCGGCAAATCGCCGAGCAAATCGAAACTGGGCGAGAGCGTCCAGCACAGGTCGCGAACCAGCGGGTGCTGAAAATGAAAATAGTCGGGAAAGCTGGGTTTATCGGCCATGAGCGCAGTCGTGGTAGTTTTGGTTGGGGCATTCCCGGATAATAGGTCGCTTTCGTGTGCGGAAAAACCCTTATGAGTCAGTTCCAGAAAATCGGCCTAGTAGGGCGTTTAGGGAGTGAGGCCGCTTATTACTCACTGCAGCGCCTCATTTTGTTTTTGCAAAGGCAAGGGCTCGAAATTTTTCTCGACGAGGAAACCGCAGCCTCGGCGCCGGTTACCCAGTTGCCGCAGCTGGAGCGCGATGCGCTGGCGGACTGGTGTGATCTGGTGATTGTGGTTGGCGGGGACGGCAGCTTGCTGAGCACGGCGCGCAGTATGTGTCGCACCGGGGTGCCCCTGCTGGGCATCAACCGCGGTCGCCTGGGGTTTCTCACCGACATAATGCCCGAGGAAATCGAGCGCAAAGTGGGTGCGGTTTTAAGCGGTAAATATCTTGCAGAAGAGCGTTTTCTGCTCGATTGTCACGTGTATCGCGGCGGACAATTGATGAGTGCCGGCACCGCGCTCAACGATGTAGTGTTACATCCGGGCGAATACATCCGCATGATCGAGTTCGAGCTCTATATCAACGACGAGTTTGTCTATCGTCAGCGTTCCGACGGGCTGATCATCTCGACCCCTACTGGCTCTACCGCCTATGCCTTGAGCGTCGGTGGCCCCATTATGCACCCCGGTCTCGATGCGATTGTGGTGGTACCCCTCAACCCGCATACGCTCAGCAGCCGTCCTATAGTGGTTCATGGGGACGCTGAAATTCGCGTAGTGGTAGGCGATCAGCGCGATATACGTCCGCATGTGACGTGCGACGGTCAAACCCACCAGGTCACTACGGTGGATGATGAAATTATCGTGCGCAAAAAGCCCGAAAAACTGTGTTTGATCCACCCCGAAGATCACGACTTTTACGAAATCTGCCGCACCAAACTCGGCTGGGCTTCCCACGCCGGCAGCGGTTTCAGCTGAGGAGGGGCTATGGCCGGCGCACCGGAACAGTGGCAGGGTTATGACATTATCGGCGATATCCACGGGTGCGCGTTCACCCTGGAGCGGTTGCTGGAGAAAATGGATTATCAATACATCAGCGGCGCTTATCGCCACCCGCACCGGCAGGCCGTTTTTTTGGGGGATATTTTAGATCGCGGGCCACACATTCGTGAGGCGCTGCATCTGGTCAAGAATATGCTGGATTGCGGCAGTGCGGTTTGCATATTAGGCAATCATGAATTTAATGCCATCTGCTACACCACCCGTGCGCCGGCGGGCAGCGGCCAGAATTACGTGCGGCCCCACACCCCGCGCAACAATCGTCTGATCGCCGAAACACTGGAGCAGTTTGCCCCTTACCCGGAAGAGTGGCGGACGTTTCTGGATTGGTTCAAAACCTTGCCGCTGTTTCTCGAAATGCCGGGTTTTCGCGTGGTGCACGCATGCTGGGACCAGCAACTCATCGACCAATACAAGGTGCGTTACGGCGGGCCTTATCTGTGCGATGAGCTCATTATCGACTCTATGGATCCCCACAGTTTTGCCGGCCGCGTATTGGATCGCCTGACCCGCGGTACGGGTATCTCGCTGCCGCGCGGCACCACGATTACCGGGCGAGACGGCTTTGTGCGCAAATCGTTCCGCACCAAGTTTTGGGCGCACAACCCGAAAACCTATCGCGATGTGGCGTTTCAGCCCGACCCGCTGCCAGAGGAAATTGCCGATCGCCCCTTATCTACCCGCGAAAACGAACAACTGCTCAGCTATGGCGTGCACGAACCTCCGGTGTTTGTCGGCCATTATTGGTTGCAGGGCACCCCCAAACCACTGCGCGCAAATGTGGCGTGCCTGGATTACAGCGCGGTCAAGTTCGGTCGTCTGGTGGCTTATCGCTATGACGGCGAGCGCAAACTGTCGGCGGATAAATTTGTCTGGGTGTATGTCGATCCTGAAAACTGAAGGGCTGCAAAGATGACCATGGTGAAGTTGTGCAGTTTTGCACCGGGGCAGGATCTCTCGCTGATACGCGAACACCTAGAGGCCCAGAATCTTAACTATCAGATGCGCGACGCGGCGGGCATTGCCGAGCTTTGGGTGGATGATCGTCACCTGGACTCGGCTGCGAGTGTGCTCGACCAGCTCGCCTTGCGCTCCACCACTTCCTCGGCGCCGCGCTGGATGCTCGCGCGGATGTTTCTGAGTACTTGGCCGATCACTATCGTCACCATGCTGCTTGGCGTTGCGGGATTTTTGCTGGTAACAATGGCGCGAGATTGGTTGGGGCTGTTCACTTTTACCGAAGTGAGGGTCTACGCCAGCTACGCCATGGCGGCCAATTTTACTCAGACGTATTGGGTAGACCACCAATGGTGGCGGCTGATCACCCCCGCGTTTTTGCACTTTGGCATCTGGCACATAGTGTTCAATAGTATGGCGCTGTGGGAGTTGGGGCGGCGCTTGGAGTTTGTGCTGCCGCGCTTTGCCTACCTGACGATTCTGCTGGCGACCGGTTTGGCCGCCAATGTGGTGCAGCACCTGTTGGGCTCGCCAATCTTCGGCGGGCTTTCTGGCGTGATATTCGGGCTTTTTGGCGCGATCGCAGTACTTTACTGGCGTACCTCTTCGCCAATTTTGAAACTGCCTCGCGGACTCTATATTCTTGCTCTGGTTTCGCTGGTGGTTTTGCCGTTCGTGTTAGCGAAAGCCTTTACGGTTTATGTGGCCAATGGCGCTCATGTCGGCGGCTTGGTTGCCGGGCTCATTTTGGGGGCGATATTGCCTGCGTACTGGGTGCGCAGTCTACCGGCGCAGATACCTCCCCACGCGACCAACTCTTAAATTCCTTTTTGTGTGTTACACAGGTTTACGGTTATGAGTGATTCTCACATTCAAGCTGTGCTCGCCGCCATGACCCCCGAGGTGCATGAGCGTTTTAAAACGGCGGTGGAACTGGGCAAATGGCCGGATGGCAGACGCCTGACGGACGCGCAGCTGAAAACATGTTTACAAGCCATTATCGCCTACGAGCATCACTGTTTATCGCCGGAAGAGCGTACTGGCTACATACCGCCGAAAGAAGAGCCCTGTGCCGACGACAGCCATATCCATACCCGAGAGACGCCCCTGACGTGGCGTGAATAACAAAATCCGCTGGCCAGGGATGGCGTGACTTTAGAGGCCTTTGATGAGCGCATCCCAACCAACAACGATCCACCTCAAAGATTATCGTCCGCCGGCCTTTCGTATTCATACGACCCAGCTGCACTTCACTCTTTTGCCCGAGTACACCGAAGTGAGTGCGACGCTGCAGATGGAGCGCCTGACCAACGGTGACGAGCCTTTGCGATTGCACGGACATGAGCTGCAGCTGCAAGAGCTGCGTGTGGATGGCCGTGTACTACAGTCCGACGAATATGCCGCAGATGAGGAAGGGCTGACCATTTATTCCGTGCCTGCGCGCTTCGAATTCCGCAGCGTGGTGCAGATTGAGCCGCACAAGAATACGGCGCTTGAGGGACTGTACCAATCTCGCGGTCTTTATTGCACCCAGTGCGAAGCCGAAGGCTTTCGCAAGATTACCTACTATCTAGACCGGCCCGACGTGCTGAGTGTTTTCACCACCACAGTAGTCGCCCCCCAGCAACTTTGTCCGGTGCTTTTGTCCAACGGCAACCGCATCGATGCAGGCGTAAATGGAGACGGCACTCACTTTGCGACTTGGCACGATCCCTTTCCCAAACCGGCCTATTTATTTGCGTTGGTCGCAGGCGATCTCGTTTGTGTTGAAGATACATTCACCACATGCAGCGGCCGCCAGGTGACGCTACAGATTTTTGTGGAAGAGAAGGACCGGGACAAATGCGCTCACGCTATGACCTCGCTCAAAAATGCTATGCGCTGGGATGAAGAGGTGTACGGGCGTGAATACGACCTGGATATCTACATGATCGTCGCGGTGGACGATTTCAATATGGGAGCCATGGAAAATAAGGGGCTCAATGTCTTTAACACCTCGTGCGTATTAGCCGATCCACGCACCACTACCGATGCCGGGTTTCAGCGCGTCGAAGGTGTGGTGGCGCACGAATACTTCCACAACTGGTCCGGCAACCGGGTCACCTGTCGCGACTGGTTTCAACTGAGCCTGAAGGAAGGTTTTACAGTATTTCGCGATGCGGAATTTTCCGCCGACATGGGCTCACGCACCGTCAAACGGGTGGAAGATGTGCAGCTGCTGCGCACCCTGCAGTTTGCCGAAGATGCCGGTCCTATGGCTCATCCGGTACAGCCTGCGTCCTTTATCGAGATTTCCAACTTTTACACCTTGACGGTCTATGAAAAGGGCGCCGAGGTGGTGCGCATGATTCACACCCTCTTAGGCCCGGAATCTTTTCGCCGCGGTGCGGACCTGTACTTCGAGCGGCACGACGGCCAAGCAGTGACGATCGAAGACTTTGTACAGGCCATGGCGGATGTGTCGAGTAGAGACTTCTCGCAATTTATGTACTGGTACCGGCAGGCGGGTACGCCGACACTCAGCGTTACCGACCGCTACGACCCGGAGCGCCGCGAATACCATCTGACGCTCGCCCAGTCGCTGCCCAGCACGCCGGAAGCGAAAGCCGAAGACAAGCATCCCCTACACATTCCAGTAGCCATGGGGCTTTTGGGCGAAGCCGGAGCCTTGCGCTTGAACCTAGCGGAAGAGGTGTCCAGCGACCTACCTGCCGATAACACCCATAAAGTGCTGGAGCTGACTCAAGCCGAGCAGACGTTTGTCTTTACCGACGTGCCTGAGCGGCCGGTTCCCTCACTACTGCGCCATTTTTCGGCGCCAGTAAAGTTGAGCTACCCCTACAGCGCCGCAGATTTGCTGCGCATTATGACCATGGATGAAGATGGCTTTTGTCGCTGGGATGCCGCCCAGCAATTGGGGCTGCTCAGCATTCAGGAAAGCCTCGTCGATCCGCAAGCCTCAGCGCAGGCTTTGGTGGAAGCCTATGGATTGCTGCTGGAGGACACCCAGCTGGATCCCGCATTGGTGGCGCTGATGCTTGAGCTGCCTTCGGAAGCCTATCTGGCGGAGCAGCAGGAGGTAGTGAAGGTCGAGGGCAACCATCGCGCTCGGCGCGCCGTCCAACGGCAAATTGCTCAAGGGCTGGAGGCCCAGCTGAGGGCGACCTACCTCCGCTGTCGCGAAGCCTTAATCGGTCTGTCGGACAATGTGGGCAGCCAAGCCGTGGCGTTGCGCAGCCTCAAGAACCGCGCACTGGGTTATTTGATGTTGCTGGCGGGCGATGACTACCCGCGCTGGGCGCAAGAGCAATTCGACCAAGGCGGCAATATGACCGATGTACTCAGTGCCTTCAGCGGTTTGATTCACAGTGATCGAGAAACACTTGGCGAGACCAAGCGCCGAGTGCTTGAGGCGTTTTATCTGCAATGGCAACACGAGCCTCTGGTGGTGAATCAATGGTTGTCGGTGCAGGCGACCGATCCCAATCCCGGTGCGCTCGCTCGGGTGGAGGCCCTGCGACAGGCGCCGGTATTCGATATACGCAACCCCAATAAAGTGCGCAGCTTGATCAGTGCGTTTGCCAATCAAAACTTGGTGCATTTTCATGCGGCAGATGGCAGCGGCTACCGATTTCTCTCGGACCAGGTGCTGCTGCTCAACCGACAGAATCCGCAAATTGCGGCGCGTCTGCTGACGCCCTTAACGAAGTGGCGCCGCTACGACAGCGGCAGACAGTCCTTAATGAAAACCCAATTAGCACGCATCGCGGCGGAGCCTCAGCTGTCCAAAGATGTCTACGAAATCGTGAATAAATCTTTAGCGGAGTGATCTTTATGGCGTTCTGGCGTTCGAATGATCGGCAATATTCAGGGTTTGCGAAATCATTGCACTGGCTCTCCGCTTTGATTGTGGTGGGCCTGTTTATCTTGGGGCTGTGGATGGTGGATCTCAGCTATTACGATCCCTGGTACCGGACCGCACCGGATATTCACAAAAGTGTCGGTATAGCGCTGGTTTTGATTACGGTGCTCCGCTTAGTCCATCGATTTGCGGCTCCCCACCCCCGCGCTTTACCGGGGCACTCGCCGGCTGTGCGGTGGTCGGCAAAGGCGGTACACGCGGTAATTTACTTATTATTGTTGGTGATGTTTGTTTCGGGATATCTGATTACCACCGCGCAAGGTGATCCCCTGGCAGTATTTGGTGGTTATCTCGAAATTCCCAGTGTGACATCCGGCATCCCTAATCTTGAGGACAAGGCGGGAGATATTCATGAAATTGCCGCTTTTACCCTGATTGGCCTGGCGATATTGCACGCGGCTGCGGCACTCAAACATCACTTCATCGATCGGGATGATACTCTGCGCCGGATGATTAGCCGCAGCAGAGATTAGTGGATCCGCGCCGGCGCGGCACGCTGAAAAACGTCTTAAACAATTCCATACCGGCGGTCTGCACAGCTGTCGGTAATTTAACAAGTGCACATTAATTCATTAGGAGGCAAGCATGAAAAAACGAATTGCGGGTGTAATGGCGGCAGTGGTGCTCGGTGCCGCCGCTCACGGCCAAGTTCAGGCGGCGGATTATGCAATCGATAAGCAGGGCGCGCACGCGTTCGTGCAGTTCAGGGTCAAGCACTTGGGTTACAGCTGGCTCTATGGCCGCTTTAATAACTTTGATGGATCTTTTACGTTTGACGAAAAAGATCCGTCAAAAAATAAGGTGGAAGTCACCATCGATATGGCCAGTATCGACAGTAATCACGCCGAGCGCGATAAACATTTGCGCAGCGATGACTTTCTCAACACCGCGAAATTCCCTGAAGCGACTTTTGTGAGCACTGCTTATAAAGCCACCGGCGAAAATACCGCTGAACTGACCGGCAATCTGACGCTGCACGGAGTCACCAAACCGGTCACTCTAGACGTAGAGCACATAGGTATGGGCAAGGATCCTTGGGGTGGATTCCGTACCGGTTTTGAAGGTCGCGCCACCATCAAGCCCGACGAGTGGGGAATTGCGATGGTCAAGAGTTTGGGGCCGGCATCGGAAGAAGTCGAGCTGTTTCTCTCGGTTGAGGGGATTCGTAAGGACAAGTAAACAAGCAGTTGATAGTGGAAAAAAAGCGCTGCGGTAACACAGCGCTTTTTTTTATGCGGAGATTATGTACAAAAGGTTATCGGCGGCTTCAGCGAGTCAAATAGACCCGCTGTGGCGTTTCGCTGGATAAATCCAGCGCGACCAGCATATTGGTGGCTGAATCCAGCAAAAGCAGATAGCCGAAAGTCGGGTGCATTTTCATTTCTGTGGGGCTAAAAAGTAGGCGTGGTGTCTGCTTTTCGTATTCATAGACGAGGCTGCGCTCACCCGTGGTGAGGTCGGCGGCCAAAATGGCCCCACGGCCAGTATCGAGAATCAGTACGCGATTGCGGGCCTGGTCTATAGCAAGGGCGCGCGGGAGGGTTAGCACTCCTTCGTCTTCAGGGGTTGGGGAGGGCGGTGAAAAATAGGTCCGCGCACCACTGGTTAAATCGATTGCCACCACCGCGTTGATACCACTGTCAGCCGCCAGCAGGCGATTGTTGGCGGCATCAAGTGCTATGCCTTGAATAGTCTCAAAGCGATTGTTGGAATCGGGAACATCGCCATTAGCGGAGAAGTAGATGCTGCGATATTCGTCATTCAGATCGACTTTTATAATCGCGCGCACTAACGACAGGTAGGCAATCTCGGCATCGGGGTCGACCAGCATATCAGTCACATCCGCCTGGAGATTGACCCGATTTGTCGCTTCTTTGGTCGCAGGATCGAAGGTGACCAGAACGCGGTTAGAGCGGTTGACCAGCAGCATTGTCTCGTTGACCGGATCCCAGGCCCCTTGGGAGGGGGTGCGCAAAACATTGGCCTCATCAATAGCCGCGTTAGTCAGGAGGTCTTTGCCGCCGAAGTAAAGGTTGTAGCCAAAGACACTGGAGAGCTTATTGTCGAGCAAATAGGTTTGGTGGTCATCGCGCCAAAATACATCGGAGAGGGTGGTGTTACCGATGTGGTTCTTGGCGTCGACCGGTCCGGTGGCGGCGACCAAACTGCGGGCGCCGGTGGTGGTGTCCACGCGGAATACGGCGTCTTGGGTATCCTCGAGAAGATATATCTCATTGTCATCGGCGCTATAGGTCATAGCGTTGACTTGGGACAGCACAAAGTCGCCATCTTTGGGTATCGAGTTGGCCGTGAGGTTGGTTGCCACCATAGTGGCAAGATCAATTGTGCTCACCACGGGATCAGTGGCACCACTCACTTTGGGATCGCTCAATAAAAACAGCTGCTGCCGGGTGACATCAATATCGAGCATGCGCGGAATGCGTAGATCAAACGCTTTTTTGTCGGCGTCGGTAGG
>CAYZVN010000002.1:13477-46211 GCA_964482025.1 uncultured Saccharophagus sp.
GCTCTGGGGTTGTGGGTGAGATAGAGATCGGTAAAGTCGGGAATGGTGAGAGCACTTTGAGCGCCGGTGGTGAGATCCACGCTGAGAAACTCGGGATGGGTTTCGTTGGCGTTCGTCCTGCCTTGAAAAACCAGCACACGATTGCGTGCTTCATCGAGCGCCAGCCCGCGAGGCTTGGTGAACTGATTGGTCTCACCGGCAGGCGGCGACAAGGTGAGAAGCTCGCCGCTGTCTTTATCGGCTGCCACTATAGCGTTATGGGTGGTATCCAGGATCAACAGGCGGTTGTTGGTGGGATCATCGATGACCGCAGTGGGCGTGGAAATAATCGCCGCACGGTTGACGAAAATCCGATCGATATCGGTGACGCCCTCCGCCGTTTCCTCGCTGATCACCAACTCATTGATCCCCGGCTGCAGAGCGCTGGTATAGGTCCAGTTGGCAAAGCCATCTTCTGTGTCAACCAATTCGCCATTAATCAACACCCGAGTGACGCCCTCGGGGTCGACGACAAGGCCGCGCAAAGTAATGCTGTCAGTGTCGACTTGGGAATAGCGGGGCGGAAAATGCACGCGTACATTGCCTTCAATGACAATTCCCGACGAGCTGGAACTGCTGGAAGAGCTCGATGAACTGCTAGAGCTGGCGCCGCCACTGGATGAGGCAGAGGTGCTGGAGCTCGAAGAGTCGCCGTTATTAGCGCCTTTGTTACTGCTGCCGCTGTCACAGGCCGATAGCAAAGCCAGGGAGCCGAGCAGCGTTGCCAGAGCGAAATAGGAGGAAAACTTGCGCATTAATTTACCTTTGGTCCGTTGAGCAGCTATGGGGTGGCATAAATTTGGGGGTGATTTGTCGGCTGCCACAATCAATTCAGTTCGTGTGTTATCGGCATGGATCAGGCGCGTCTACTAACGCGGCGATGCCTTCCTGTGGCAGGCCAGGCATCTTCACTTCGGCGATCCGCAAAATGGAGGCGGCATTGTACGGGCTGGCGCGGCCACAACCAATACCCGTGTGACACTGCAATCCCGAGTTAGCCGGTTTGATAAAGCGGCGGCAAGGTCGGCGCAGCGCGATCACGGGTGCTGGTACTGAGCTGCTCTGCCGTTCTGACAAGCAGAGGATAGTCCACCTTGTTATCCGCTCCGGCAAAGAGAACCGCTTCAAGCTGGGTCAGCTCGCGCTCGACCTCCACCGAAGCGGCTGCGCGGGCGATATCCTGCAGGCGTCGATGCCCGCCCCAGAGCACTTGCGCCCACGCCAAAAGCGCGGCTCGGGTCGCCGCTGCGTCGCGTTGCTCACAGGCCTGTCGCAGTCGCCGGAGCGCATCTTTCAAATTGCCCGGTTGCTCTGATGGCGACGAGTCGACTATTGGCTTTTGGCGGTTGTGTTGCCGCCACCACAACAGCAGAGTGAGCAGATTGCACAGTAGGAGTAGGGCGCTGATCCACGGCCAAATGCCCGACCGAGCAGAGGCGTCTGCGGCCAGTGCCGGTTCAGACTCTGCGGCTGCCGAATCGGGTAGCACTGCTTCTTGTTGGATGGTCGACTCAGGTTGTCCCTCGGCTGCTGCGACGCGCAGTGTTCGCGCCGGAAGGGTTGCCTTTTCAATGCGATTTTCAAGGGTGTTCCACCAAGTGACACTGACTTCCGGCAGCGTTAATTCACCTGCGCGGCTCGGCACTATGGCGACACTTTCACGGCGCATAGCTTTGACGCCTTGAGAGGTCAGTTGCTTGTCTTGATCGGGTTTGTCGGGGTAGAACTTCAACTCTGCGGTTCCACTACCCTCAAACAGCGGAGGCAATTGCTCTGAGCTTGCCCCTTCCGCGCGGATGGTGATGGTGCGGGTGATGGGTTCACCGACGCGGAATTCCTCCGGCGATTGACTCCACTGCTCTTCTAGGCGCAGGGTCTGGGCCGGCAACCACGGCTGATCGGCGGGAAAGTCCGCCGGCTTTGGCTCCACCGTAATGGCCAAGGATTTGGTTTTCACCCGGTGCAGCTTGAAGCGGCCGCCACCGAAGCCGAAGCGGCTCATGCCCGGTTGATCGGTAGTGCGGACTGTCCAGGTTTTTTCGGGAATATTAATGACGCCACTGGCGTCGGCAAACACCGCGAAGCGGAACTCCGCGACCCCATAGGCGGTATGGCCGACGGTGGTTTGATAATCCACTCGCGGCAACTCTTCTACGCGCGCCTGAGGAATGTTAAAGGATCCGGTATCCAAGGAGTCGACGCTCTGGTTGAAGTGCAGCCGGTAGGTGACGATGAACTGCTCCTGGACGAATACCGTGGACTTGTCCACATAAGTCTCCAGAAACACATCCTCTTTGCCACTGATAGGGTCTTTAGCGGCTTCGGCAACATTGAGCGTGATGGCTTTGCTGTACTCACCGTGCAAGCTCAGCGGCGGAATCAGCAGTTGTCCGGTGTTGCGCGGTGATAGGGTCAGACGCCATTCGGTAAAGGCGCTGATATTGCCGTTGATGATCGAGTGCTGAGTCGATTTGTTGTTGGCGAGAATGTCGAATTGGTCGAGGCCGGAGAAGTCGGGATCGGTGTTGACTTGGCGGCCTTCGTAGCGGACGGTCAGGTTTACCGTCTCATTGAGGCGGATGGACTGGCGGTCGACCCGCGCCGTCAGCGCATCGGCGATCGCCTCGCCACTGATCATTAAGCTCATCAACAGCGCCAGAACGCGCAACAGCCGTGAGGATAACCAAGTGTCCGATGGATGGGATGGGCTCATAAACATTACCAGCGTCGCTCCGCCTCAGGATTCGAATGATTGCCGTTGCGCAGCGATTGGCGCCGCTGCAGATGCTGGTAGCGGAATTTGTTGCGCATCAACCCACTGGGGTCGTCCGGCACTTTGCGCAGCCATTGCTCCAGCATTTGTTGTTCTTCGGTCATGGGCTCATGGGGTGCCTCCACCACCGCCTGCGGATCCCCCGAGTCCTCTTCTTGTTCTGTCAACTGCATGGCGCGCTGCTCGGCTTCCTGCTCATTGCGCTGCTCCAACTCGTCTGCGGCCTGGCTGTAGGGATTTTCCTCGTCGCTCCCTTGTTGCTCTTGAGCAGCGCGCTGCTGGGCTTGCTCGTCGGACATCTGTTCCTGGCCTTGCGGCTCTCCGTCTTCAGAGCTATCGGACGAACTTTGCTGGCTGTCGCCGTTTTGCTGTTGCTGCCCGTCACCGGATTGACTGTCGTCGCCGCTGTCGTCGGAATTGTCTTGCTGGGACTCGCCTTGCTGCTGGTCCTCCGGCTGCTTAAGCAATTCCGCTAGTTGCTCGGCAATTGCGCGATTGTCTTTCGCCTCGGGGAAATTAGGGCGTTGGCGCAGTGCTTCGTCGTACGCTTTAAGCGCCTCTTCGAATTGGCCAGCGCGGGTAAGCGCATTGCCCAGGTTATAGGCATCGACGGCGCCTTCTCCCTGGGCGAACTGCTCCGCAGCTTCGGCATAGTCACCTTGCTGATAGAGCGCGGCCCCGCGCTTTTGCGGTGTGCTGAATCGCATTGCGGCTTCTTTATCGCCATTTTTCCAATCCGCCTGGGCCTGCTGATCGCGGGTGGCCCAGAGGTCACGCCATTCAAGAGCCTGCACACTGGGGCTGTAGCCTAGCGGCAGTGCGGTCAGCAGCCAGAGGCTCATCAGCCAACCGCGCCGAAAGAGCAGAGCGATAAAAGGCAACAGCAGCAGCGCGAGGTATTGGCCGTGTTCAAACCATTGATCGAAAACACGATCAGTGCGCTTAGAGCTTTCGGAGACAGGTGATAACAATTGCTGCAGAGTCTCAATATCGCTGTTGGTGGTCACCATAGGCACGTAGTATGCGCGCTGCTCAACGGCGAACTGGCGCATGGCGCTCTCATTCAGGCGCGCGACCACAATTTCGCCGCCAGGGGTTTTGGCGAAACCGCCTTCCGGCAGGGGGATTGGCGCGCCCTGCTCAGTGCCAACCCCCCAGAGTGTGAGTTGATGCGGCGTGCGAGCCAGTTCGTCCGCCATGACGGGAAAGGCAGAAGGGTCGATTTCGTCGGTGAGAAACAGGATGTTGCCGCGGCGAATGCCGCCGTCTTTCAGCAGCTGCAAGGCAGTGGTCAAGGCCATTTCTGGGTTGCTGCCAGAGGACGGCAAAGTGGCGGGGCTCAGCGCCGGCAAAAGGTTGATCAGGGTTGCGCGATCGTCAGTGAGCGGCGTGACGACATAGGCTTCAGCGGAATAGGCGACGAGCGCAACTTGGCCGTCGGTGCGCGCCTGGAGCAAATCGATTAACTTCAGGCGTGAGCGCATCAACCGTGATGGTTTGATGTCCTCTGCCACCATCGACGGTGACAGATCCCAGCAGATCACTAGCGCCTCAGTGTTGCGCTCTACGGGTTGCGGGATTTTCTGCCATACCGGGCCGGCGAGGGCAACTATGGCAAGCGCCCACAGCCCCAGCACACCGAACAGCGGCCAGCGCTGTCGCTTTACCTGGATTTGATCGAGCAGATACGGCAGCAGGTTAGGTGCCACATAGCGCGTCCACTGCACGTTCCGGCGCTGGCTTATTAACAGCCATAAGCACAGCAGGAGCGCGGGCAGCAGAGCGACTAACCACAGAGGTCGAAGGAAGTGAAAATCCTGCAACAGACTCATGCTGCTCCCCTCCGCCAATCGCTGCCCCAGCCCACTCGGCTAAGCGCCAACAGAAAACTCAGTAGCAAAGCGGCGCCAAGTGGCCAATGGAACAGGGCGTCAATAGGTCGAAACACCTCTTCGTCTTGTTCAATCGGCTCCAGTCGATCCAGCTCCGCATAGATGCGCACCAATTCTTCCGGGCTGCGGGCGCGGAAGTACTGGCCTCCGGTATGCTCGGCGATGTATCGCATAGTGTCTTCATCTAAGTCGGCGGAAGGATTGACTTTGCGTCGACCAAACAGTGTTTGTTGGATCATTTCATCGGCGCCTAGGCCGATGGTGTAAATCTTGACACCGGCGAGCTTGGCCAGGTCTGCCGCCTGCCGAGGGTCCACTTCGCCGGCTGTGTTAGCGCCATCGCTGAGCAGAATCAATACGCGACTGGATTCGGGGCGATCGCGCAGGCGCTTGATCGCCAAACCTATGGCGTCGCCTATAGCGGTCTGCTGACCGGCAAAACCCAGTTGGGCTTCTTGCAGCAGGGTTTGGACGGTGGTCCGGTCGAACGTCAGCGGTACTTGTAGGTAGGCGTTGGAACCAAAAAGAATCAACCCCAGGCGGTCGTTTTCACGGCGTTTAACGAAATCACTGACAACGAATTTCACCACGTCGATGCGCTGCAGGTTACGGTTTTGCACCACCATGTCGGGCGTTTCCATGCTGCCGGAGATGTCCACGGCCAAAAGTAGGTCGCGGCCGGAGGCCGGTAGTTGAATTGGCTCGCCCACCCACTGAGGGCGGGCCGCCGCTGCCACACACAGCAGCCATATCAAGCAGAGCAGAATGCGCTTGAGCCAAGCGTGAGTCGGGCGATGACTCTCGGTATGTTGCAGCCCCGCAATCTGCTGAAAAAAAGGCACCCGCAAGGCAGCTTCTTGGCGACTCTGGGGCGGGGCTAGGAGATACACCAGCGCCGGGAGTGGCAGCAAAAGAAAAATCCACGGCCAGGAAAACTCAAACACGCCCCAGTCCTCCAGATAACTTTAGCCACCGCTGGTGATTGGCCAGCCAGCGATAAGTGCAGGCGATGAGTTCTTCGCGTGCGCAGAGCAAAGTTGAACGGTAGCCGCCCTGGGCCAAAGTGTCAGCGCAGGCGCCGGTAAAAATCGGCTTGTCGCTGCGTTGGTTCAGCCAGGTCACCCACTCCTCGCCAAACAATTGGTTGATTAGCATGCGCTCTCGAGGAAAAGCGACCAGAGCCGCGCGTTTTAGTAGACGGTTGGTTTCACTGGATAGATCCTCGTCAGCACAGGTGCGCAGCTGGTCCACTAGCGCCATCAGGGCCCGTTTATTGGCAGCGCGCTGCCGATGGTGGAGCAGCCAGGCGACCAGTGCTATGAGCGCAGCGAGCAGCAGCGATGCGACCGCCCACCAGCCGATGGCGACCGGCCACCAACTGGGGGACGAGGGAGCTATGATGCCATGCATGTCCTGCAGCAGCTGCAGGGCTTCTGGAGGCAGAGGCGACTGGGAGGGCGTCACACGGGGCCTCCGTGGCGAGTTTTGCGGCGCGGGCTGAAGAGGTCGCGGACAAAGCTCTCCAGCGATTGATTGACAGGCGCGTGTACGTATTGCACACCCGAGCTATTACAGGCTTGCCGTAAGTGTGTTTGATGCTCCTCGAACGCGCTCTCAAAGCGCGGTGCCAAAGTGGCAAGGTCCAAGGTCAATCGGCTAGCGCCGTCGGAGACGGCCAGCCGTCCGGCACGCGGCAGTTGGCGCTCCAGGGGATCGTAAACGTGCAGGGCCATAACATCCGAGCGCTTGGCAAGTTGACTCAAGGGCTCCCGGCACTCGGCACTGAAGTCGTGAAAATCGGAGAGCAAAATCACCAGGCTGCCGGGGCGGGCGATGCGGCTGGTTTCGGTCAGCATATCCAACATCGACGTGCCGCCTGCTATTGGCATAGGGCCGACCAGCTCGCGGTTGAACTCCACCAGTTGGTGTTGCAGATCGAGCACCGCATGTTTGCTGCGCTTGGCGCGTATATCCCCTTGGCGGCGATCCCCGAACAGCAGTGCGCCTATACGGTCACTGTTGTTGTAGGCGATCCACGCGACCACAGTAGCCACCTGCGCGGCAAAAACCGATTTGAAACACCACTGACTGCCAAAGAACATCGGCGATCTTTGATCCACCATGACAAAGATGGGCCGTTCGCGCTCCTCCTGAAACAGCTTGGTATAGGGCGCCTGTACCCGTGCGGTAACGCGCCAGTCGATGGTGCGGATATCGTCGCCAGGCTGGTAGGGGCGCACTTCGGCGAACTCCATACCGCGACCGCGATAACGGGTGCGCACCGACCCTTCCAGCAGCGCTTGACTGCGTTTGCGCGTGGTAAGGGTGAGGTCGCGACTCATGTGGCGTAGGCGCAGCAGCTCGGCTACCGAGACGTAGACACCGGGGGCATCCGCAGGGGCGGCGGGGTGGGGCGTGACTTGAGACATTAAAGGACGGGCACGTATTCAAGCAATTGATCGATCACCCGGTCGGGGGTCTGGCCGCTGGCTTCCGCTTCGAAACTCAGCAAGAGCCGATGGCGGAACACGTCGTGCAAAACCGCCTGCACATCGTCGGGGCTGACGAAGTCTTTGCCCGCGAGCCAGGCGTGGGCGCGGGCGCAGCGGTCGAGGCTGATGGTCGCCCGCGGGCTGACGCCGAACTCAATCCAGCGGGCCAGCTCGGTACTGTAAACATCCGGCTGGCGGGTGGCGGCGGTAAGCTGAATGATGTACTCCTCAACCGCCGACGCCATATGAATGCTCAAGGCCTCTTGGCGGGCAGCGAACAACACGTCCTGCGTTACTTTGGGCGGCGGCTCTGGGCGCTCTTGCCGGGTGTTGGCCTCCGCGCGGGTGAGGCGGAGAATCTCGCGCTCCGCCTCAACGCTCGGGTAAGAGACCCGCACGTGCATTAAAAAGCGGTCGAGTTGCGCCTCGGGCAATGGGTAGGTGCCCTCTTGCTCGATGGGATTTTGCGTCGCCATCACCAAGAAAAGCGCCGGCAGTTTGTAGGTCGCTTTACCGACGCTGATCTGGCGCTCAGCCATGGCCTCCAGCAGCGCCGATTGGACCTTGGCCGGAGCCCGGTTGATTTCGTCCGCCAGCACCAAGTTGTGAAAAATCGGCCCTTTTTGGAATTCGAAGGTGCCGGTTTCGGGGCGATAGATGTCAGTGCCGGTGACATCGGAAGGCAGCAAGTCGGGAGTGAACTGAACGCGGTGGAAGTCGCCCTGAATGACATCGGCCAAGGTTTTGATGGCCTTGGTTTTGGCCAAGCCGGGAGCGCCTTCCACCAGCAGGTGGCCGTCGGCAATCAAAGCGATTAAGAGGCGATCAATGAGCTGGGGTTGGCCGACGATTTGGCTGTTGAGCCAGTGTTGGATCGTGGAAACTGCGTCGCGTGATGTACCCATATTGTTTTCCGTATGTCGGGTGCGAGGCCAGCGGCCTGCGTTTTCTGAAGCCATATGCTTTTTTGGAAGCCAAAAAAGCAACAAGACCGCCGTAGACTGCGGTCTTGTTGTTGAGTTCCGGTTGCCTGTGCCACGAATGGGCAGTCGCCCGGCTGCGCGGGCGAATTTGGCTATGCTTATGTAAGGGCATAATCAAAGACTTCAATAGATAGGGTGAACCGACAAAGAGATCGAGGTCAGATGTAGGGCATTTCAATATTGGGGGCACTATGACACGCGCAAGTTCGGATACTGGTGAAGCGATAAAACAACGTTTGCTCGATCAGGTTTTGCAGCATATCGAGAGTCTTCAAGAGGAACAGCCTGATCTGCCCTTGCTTCGCAGATTCGTGCAAATCTTCTGGAGCCAGCTCCATCTGGATGACTGGCAGTGGCGGGAGGTTTCCGATATTGCGGGTTGCTGCTATTCGCTGTGGCTAGCGTTGCGCAACGCCAGTCAAACCACCTATGTCAAAACCTTCAATCCCAGCCTCGAGGAAGATGGTTGGTTGTGCAATGGTACGGTCATTATTGTGCGTCAACGGGACATGCCGTTTTTGGTGGACTCCCTGCGGTTGGAGCTGAATCGCCGCACAATTCGGTTGCACACGGTTAAGAGTACTTTGTTAGTTGTTGCTCGCAACGCTGAAGGCGAGCTGTTAAACATTCGCGAAGTGGCGCCACCGAGCGCGGCGAATGAAGATTTGGCGTGGCACCAGGAGGCGGTGATCTTCCTGGAAGTAGCGGCTGTTGCCTCCGAGGCAGAGCGCCGGGATATGCAAAGCGCGATCAGGGAAGTGTTGGCCGAGGTGGCCGGCGTGGTGGCGGATTATCAACCGATGCTGGAAGCGATCCGCAAGCTGCGTCAGAGTCTTGATTACGCGCCGGATAAAGCACAAGCGGAAGAATGTCAGCGATTTCTTGATTGGCTGGTGGATTCCCACTTCACCTTTTTAGGGCTGCGCACGCTGGATCTGCGTGAGCCGGGCCGCAGTTTGGGATTGAGTGAGGATCCCGCAGCGCGACTCGGCGTTTTTCGCCGAGCTCAAGCAGATGGCGATTTGATTGCGGCGGAGGCGTTTTATGCCGGCTCCGATCTCATCTCCTTCAGCAAGTCCGCCACCCGTTCCACCGTGCATCGGAGCGTCTACCCCGATTACGTGGTGGTGAAGCGGTTTTCGCCCGAGGGCAAAATCGTCGGCGAAGTACGCATTCTCGGCCTTTTCACCTACGCGGTTTATAGCCTCAGCCCGCGCAGCATTCCGCTGGTGCGGCAAAAGGTGGAGCGCATTATGACGCGCTCTGGGCTGGCGCCGGTTAGCCACGACGGCAAGAACCTGGTGCGTGTGATCGAAAGCTTCCCTCGCGATGAATTGTTTCAATCCGACCCCGAAACCCTCTACCACACCATTATGGGGATCACCCGAATTAATGAGCGCCGCGTGGTTCGTCTCTTTATGCGCAACGACTCTTTTGGCAAATTCGTCAATTGCGTTGTGTATGTACCGCGGGATGTCTACAACACTCGGGTCCGGCAAAAAATCGAGCGCTTAATCGGCACCGCGATAAATTCCCGCGAGTTGGATTCCACCACCCATTTTTCCGAATCCATACTGGCCCGCGCCTACATAGTCTTCCGCCTGCCAGACGGTGGCACGGCGGATTACGATGTGAAATTTCTCGAAGAGCAGATCGTCGACATCAGCCGCGGCTGGGACGATCGCTTTGAATCGGCTCTGGTGGAAGCTTTCGGCGAAACCCAAGGATTGCACTATTACCGTCAATACACCGGGGCGTTCGGCGTGAGTTATCAGGAGCATCACGACGCACGTGCGGCGGTGAAAGATGTTCAGATGATGGAGCCGCTAAAGGCCGTCGGCGATATCGCCATGCTGTTTTACCACCCGGTGGGTGTGTCGGAAGAGCGGATGCGCTTCAAAGTGATGCAGCCGGAGCAACCGCTGGTATTGTCCGATGTGATTCCGGTGCTGGAGCATCTGGGGCTGCGAGTATTGGGCGAGTATTCCTACAAAGTTCAGCGCGCCGACGGCGGCTTAATGTGGATGCACGACTTTAATCTCACGCTCAGCCTGGCCGTCAAACTTGACGTTCAGGCGGTGAGTAAACTGTTTGAGCAAGCCTTCGCGGCCATTTGGCACCGCCAAACCGAAAATGATGCATTCAACCGACTGGTGCTCGGCGCCCGTTTGAATTGGCGTGAAGTGGGCGTGTTGCGCGCTTACGCCGGCTACATGAAGCAAACTGCATTTACGTTTAGCCAGGACTATATTGCCGACACCTTGGCCAACCAATCGGATATTACCCGCAATCTGGTTGCCCTGTTTAAGGCCTATTTTGATCCGCGTATCAACGCCGAACAAAATAAACCCGAAGCTCGAGTAGAGCGTTTGCGGGAAAAAATTCTGCAGAGCTTGGATGCGCTGGAAAATCTCAATGAAGACAAAATTCTGCGTCGCTACTTTGAGCTGATCAACGCCACCTTGCGCACCAACTTCTACCAAAAAAATGCTGCGGGCGAGGACAAGGATTATGTGTCATTTAAATTCAGCCCCCGGGAGATCAGCAATATTCCAGAGCCGCGGCCGCTGTTTGAGATTTTTGTGTATTCACCGCGTGTGGAAGGGGTTCATTTGCGCGCGGCCAAAGTCGCCCGTGGTGGTTTGCGCTGGTCCGACCGACTGCAGGACTACCGCACCGAAATTCTCGGTTTACTGAAGGCTCAGCAGGTGAAAAATGCGGTCATTGTGCCCAATGGGGCAAAGGGCGGCTTTGTTGGCAAACGCTTGCATTTGCTCAGTTCGCGGGACGAAATTCAGGCGGAAGCTGTGGAATGCTACAAAATTTTTATCCGCGGACTTTTAGATTTAACCGACAACTATCGCCATGGCGAATTAGTGCGACCCGAGGGGGTAATTTGCCGTGATGAACCCGACCCCTATCTGGTAGTGGCCGCCGATAAAGGCACGGCGACCTTTTCCGATATTGCCAATGCAATTTCGCTGGAGTACGGGCATTGGCTGGGGGATGCATTTGCGTCCGGTGGCAGCCAGGGCTACGACCATAAAAAAATGGGCATAACCGCGCGCGGTGCGTGGATTTCTGTGCAGCGGCATTTTCGTGAGCTGGGCATTAATGTCCAGGAAGAGCCGATCACCTGCGTCGGCATAGGCGATATGTCGGGCGATGTGTTTGGCAATGGCATGCTGCAATCGCGTCATATTCGCGTGGTTGCGGCATTTAATCACCAGCATATTTTTATCGACCCGGATCCAGATCCGGAAGCGTCTTATGCCGAGCGCCAGCGCCTGTTCAAACTGCCGCGCAGCACCTGGGCGGATTACAACGCCGATCTGATTTCCGCCGGTGGCGGTATTTACTCTCGCAGCCAGAAATTTGTCGAAATCACCGGACCAATGCAGAGTTTGCTCGCTATTGAAAGCAAGCGCTTAGCGCCGAACGAATTAATCAGCGCAATTTTGAAAGCACCGGTGGATTTGCTGTGGAACGGCGGCATTGGCACCTATATCAAGTCCGCTGCGGAAAATAACAGCGATGTGGGTGATAAAGCCAACGATGCCGTGAGGGTCAATGGTGGCGAGCTGCGCTGTAAGGTTATTGGCGAGGGCGGCAACCTCGGTATGACCCAGTTGGGCCGGGTAGAGTACGCCCTGCACGGCGGCGCTTGTAACACCGATTTTATTGATAACTCAGCCGGTGTCGACTGCTCTGACCACGAAGTGAATATCAAAATTCTGCTGGATGAGATGATTGCAGATGGCGATATCACCAGCAAACAGCGCAATCAACTGCTCAGCGATATGACCGATGCGGTGGCAGAGTTGGTGCTGCTCAATAATTATCGCCAGACCTTTGCACTCAGTATGGCGCAGCAGCAAGTGCGCGGGCGCATGCGCGAATACGGTCGATTTATTCATTCGCTGGAGGCACAGGGCTTGCTCAGTCGCGCCTTGGAGCACCTGCCCAGTGACGAACAACTCGCGGAGCGCCTGCACAAATCTCAGCCGCTGACGCGGCCGGAATTAGCGGTGCTGCTCTCCCATGCCAAAGGCATGCTCAAGGATGCCTTTGGCGCGGAGAATATTGCCGCCGAGCCCTATCTGCAAAAAAGCGTGGAAAAAGCCTTTCCCCAGCAGTTGTGTGACCTCTATGGCGAGCAGGTGTACCGCCATCGGTTGATGCCTGAGATAGTGGCGACCCAGGTCGCCAATGACCTCATCAATAATCTGGGCATTACCGCCGCCTACCGTTTGCAAAGCGCAACCGGCGCGTCGCTCAAGGAGATCGCTCTGGCGTTTGTTATCGCCCGCGACGCTTTCCGGCTGGAGTCATTCCATCACTACCTGGCGACACTGGATAACCGTGTTTCAGCCCTTACCCAGGCGGAGATGATGGTCAACATGGAGCGGCGTGTGCGGCGCGCCACCCGTTGGTTCTTGGCGCGCCGGCGTGCGCTGGAGGCGCCGCGACTGCCGGACGACGAGGTGAGTTTTTTCCTCACGGGCATCGAGCAGGTCAATGGGCAGGGCGACGCGCTGTTGCTGGGATCGATGCGCGATGCGTGGCAAACGCGTTGCGAGCATTACCGCAACCTCGGCATAACCGAGGATTGGGCGCTGCAATTGGCGATGCCCGACAACCTTTTTTCCGGCCTTTGTATCATAGAAGCGGCCCGCGCTACAGGAGCAGAGATCAGCGCAAGCGCACGGATTTTCTACGCCCTGCATGACCGGTTGAATGTCGATCTCTTGGCCACCCGCCTGTCCGACGCGGCGGTGGAAACCCACTGGCAGGCAGTGGCGCGCGAGGCGTTTCTCGATGATTTGGAGTCGCAACTACGGGGAGTCACAGTCGCGATCTTACAAGCCGGGCCCGTGGAACAGTCTCTGGAGTTGATGGAATCCTGGCTGGCGGAAAATACCCAGTGGCTGCAGCGCTGGCTGGCGATGGTGAATGAAATTGAAACCACTCAGCCGGCCGACTTTGCGCTGTTTTCCGTGGCCATTCGCGAGCTGACAAGTTTGGCCCATGTGCATCGTCTCAGTGGGCGGTCGAGTCGTGACTGAGCAGCTGCGCCGTGTCCTGCTGCCGATTCGCTTGTCGGCGGAGGAATACCTCAAGTACTACCGAGGCTCGGCGCGCAACGTCTATGCACGCGATCTGGAGGGACGAATGGTGCAGTTTCCGGCCAATCTGCTGCAGCGCTTTGTTACCCCTAACGGGGTGGACGGCCTGTTCGAAATCACCACCACCGCAGCGGGTAAGTTGGTGGAAATTCGGCGGGTGGAAGCGCAGGGTGGGTGATCGCTGGTGGCTCTCGCCGTCGGTCTCCACTAGAATTCGCGCTTTTCCTCATCTGTTGCGAGCACTCTATGTACGGACTAGCCAGAAACGTTCTTTTTGCCATGCCCCCCGAACTCAGCCACGAAGTCGCGCTGGATTGGATGGGCGCTGCACATAGGTTAGGTCTGCTTAAATTATGCTCGACACCCGCGCCAAAGCCGGTGCAGGTGATGGGGCTTTCGTTCCCAAACCCAGTGGGCCTGGCCGCAGGTCTTGATAAAAACGGCGATTATTTCAATGCACTGGGCGCGCTGGGATTTGGTTTTGTCGAAATTGGCACAGTGACGCCCAAGGCGCAGGCAGGTAATCCGCAACCTCGCTTGTTTCGCCTGCCGGAGCAAAACGCCATCATCAATCGCATGGGGTTTAACAACAAAGGCGTCGATCATCTGTTGGAGCAAGTGAAAAAACGTACCTACGAAGGGGTGTTGGGAATCAATATCGGCAAAAACAAAACCACCCCCGAGGAGCATGCGCTGGATGACTACCTGCTCAGCTTGCGTGCTGTTTATTCCTATGCCGATTACATCACCATCAATATTTCCTCACCGAACACTCCCGGCTTGCGCAGCTTGCAATTTGGCGAATCCTTGGCGCAATTGGTCGCCGGCGTCAAAGCGCAGCAGCAGCGGCTTGCGGATCAACATAAGCGCTACGTGCCTATAGCGGTGAAGATCGCACCGGATATGACGGATGACGAAGTGCGCTCGGTGGCGGCCACTTTGGTGGGGCAGCAAATCGATGCAGTTATCGCCACCAACACAACTCTGTCGCGTGGTGGAGTGGAAGCTTCTCCGCATGCGGGTGAGGCGGGCGGGCTGAGCGGCGCGCCGGTACGGGATATGTCCACCCACGTTATTAGTGTGCTGGCAGATTATTTGGAAGAGCGCATGCCCATTATTGGCGTTGGTGGGATTCTGAGTGCGAATGACGCCCAGGCCAAATTTGCGGCGGGTGCTAAGCTCATCCAAATTTATAGCGGCTTTATTTATCGTGGACCCTCATTGATCCATGAGTGTGTCGAGGCATACGCGCCGTCTTGAGAGCCTGGGTGTGGGCACCATTAAATATGAGAGTGGCTGAGTGAGTACGACAAAATGAAGAAAGTGCTGTTGGTTGTTGTTCTGATTTTGTTGGCGCTGGGGGCGTATGTTGCTGCCGGCCCTTACCTCGCTGTAGCCGCGATAAAGGACGGAATTGCCAATGATGATGCGGATAAGCTTGCCGAACATATTGATTTTCTACAGCTGCGTCAAAATATTAAAGATCAACTCAACGCCGCCGAGGAAGCTAAAAGAGCGACCGCGAAAGATAACAATATGTTCTCTGCTTTAATGAGCGGCTTCAAAGCCAAGTTGATCGAAGGCATGGTGGACTCCATAGTGACGCCGGAGGGATTAGCGAATTTATTCGCCGGCAAAAAGGCGTTAGCGCCGGCCTCTTCACCATCCGAAGAGGTGAAAGAAGAGCGCAAAGAGGTGTTTAAAGATGCACGTTTTACTTACGACTCCCTAGATAGCTTTTCGATATGGATTCCCAATTCGGACAAGAGTGAGATGCGCCTAGTGTTGCAGCGTCGCGGTTTAACTTGGAAGCTGGTGAACTTAACGCTTCCGCAAACCAACCCCAGCTAAGCTTTCGGTCATGTACTTTCGGTCATGTAAATAAGCGCTCGCTGAGCGCAACCTCTTTTCCTCGTTAAGCTGTGTCCAAAAATTGCATATGGGTTTTCAACCAATCCACCCTAATGCATTTTGGAGGCACTATGAATCGCCAGCACGACTCGGCCGACAGTACCCACGATAAACTCGAAGGAATGGAAGCGCGCGAAAAAATTCGTGAACTTATCGAAAAAACATCCCTTTGCTTTTTCGTCACTCGCACCAGCTACCCCGGCTCCACCAACGCGCGCCCAATGATGGTTCAAGAGATTGATGACGAAGGCAATCTCTGGTTTATCAGCAGTGCGGACAGCCATAAAGATCAAGAGCTGAACAATAACCCCGAAGTGTATTTGTATTTCCAATCATCCGGCGGCGGTGAGTTTCTGGAAGTCCTCGGCCGCGCTTCGGTTTGCCGCGATCAGCAGCGCATCGAACAATTGTGGAAACCCGAATTCAATGCCTGGTTTGAAAGGGGTAAAGAAGATCCGAAAGTCTCGCTCATTAAAGTAGTGCCACACGAAGGGCACTTTTGGGATACCGAACATGGCGGCCTAACTGCCGGCGTCCGCTCCATCTTCAGTAATTTCTTTATGCAGAAGCCGGAATACGCTGCTTCGGAAGGACATTTGCAACCTCAGCGAGGTGTCTGATGTTTGCATCCTTTGCCTGGTTATTGGTCGCGACAGCGTTTGTTCAGGTACCCAACCTGCTGGGTATTCATGATCGCCAGCAAGACGGAGTGCTCGACCTATGGAGCGCCGTAAAGATCGCCTTGCTTACCATCCCGATAACCTTGATTGCCACTACCGGCTTCACCCTCTATTACGGCCGCGCCGAGCAGCATTTCAGCTATCCGGCCATGGTGATTTACGCCCATGTCGCGGCCTTAATCATCGGGATTATCATTCAGGTCGGTTTTCTTAAAAGCAAAGAAACCAATATTTTGGAAGTGGCGGGGTTGCTAGTCTGTTTATCGGGTTTGGCACTCTCGATCTACAGCAAGCCTCTGTTGGCTTGGCTTAAGGGAAGTTGAGCAATACTTATGAGCGATGTGCATTTGGCGCGGCATTTGAATATCAAATATCGCATTTGCCGGAATTAAGCGTTGTTTCTGGCGATTTCTTATAACAACCCGTGAGGAAATAACGATGAATATGCGAACTCATGATCGAAGCGAAGATGTTAAATGTTTGAATGTCTTTTTGAGGAACGAACTTTCGGCCGTTGAAACCTATGACCAGTGCATCAAGAAGATAGATGATGCAAGAATTGCGTCTGGTTTAGCGGATTTACAAAACTCGCATCAGCTCCGAGCACAACTACTGCGACAAAAAATTGCAGAGCTGGGCGGTGAAGCGGAAAATTCATCCGGCATGTGGGGAAGTTTTGCGAAAATGGTGGAAGGAAGCGCCTCCATGTTTGGCGAACGTGCCGCTATTGCAGCGCTAGAAGAGGGTGAGGATCGCGGTCGCGATAATTATATTGAGAAAAGCGACGACTTATCGCCTGAGCTACAGCGCTTTGTTAACGCCGAACTGCTGCCAGAGCAGCGCCGCAGTCACGACATGCTCAATCGAATTCAGCAGATGGTGCACTAATCCACAGAAAACACGTCCATTCAGGAACACGTTATAGCCGGCTTAAGCCGGCTTTTTTATTGTCGCTCCAGAAGACTCTGGCGAGATTTAAGTGAAGAGCTTTAAGGTTTATGAGGATTTGCCGTGCAGCTTATAAAAGCTCTCGAAGGCAAAATACACGGGCAAGCTAATGGCCAGTGGCGCAAGGTAAAAAACACAGCGGTAAGCAAAAATCCCGGCGATAAGTTGATACTTGGGAACATCCCCCGCCAGCAGGGCGACGAACACCGCTTCCAGAACCCCTAAGCCGCCGGGTATGTGCGAGACGGCTCCGGCAACGCAACTGACCAGGAGCACGGCGTACACGGTGGTAAAGCTCAGTTCGTCTGGCATAAATTGGTAGATCGTTGCCGCCATTAGCGTCCAGTGAACACAAGCTAACGCAAATTGGAGTAGGACGATTTTAACGGGCGGCAAAGTGAAAGATTTATCCTTGATTTGGTATTCACGTTTTTTGGCGAAAAAGCAGAAATAGAGGTAGGTGCCGACCACAATTAGCAGCGCCGCGCCGATCAATTGCAAGGACACTTTGCCCACCGCCCAGTTGCCCGGTGGATCGACGCTTCCAGAAACAAAAAGCCCGCCGGCGAGCAGACAGTAACCCAACCAGTTACTGGTAACACTAACGCCGATTACCCTGGTTACATCGCCACTGCTCACGCCAAGGCGTGAATACAGGCGATAGCGCAGGGCGACGCTGCCGATAATGGCGCCGAGGTTCAGATTGCACGCGTAACTGATCCAGGCGGCCAGCATTGTGGAAGCGGCGGATGTGTGCAGCTTTAATAGGTGGCGCCCGAAAAGGTCATAAGCCGCATAGGCGGTGTAACATAAAAATCCAATAACAAAACCCGTGAACAAAGTACGTATATCGGTCTCGCGCATGGCTTGAAACACTTTTGTCCACTCGATGTCCTTGGCGTGGCTGACCAGCAAATAAGCGATTACGCAGAAAAAAAGAATACTTAAGGTTTTCTTCAATCCATCAGCGTGCGCACCGACCCAGCTTTTTACACTGGCCCAATATTGTTTTCCCCAGTTGAGCGCCATTTGCATGTCAAACCTCGCTCAAATTGTTGTAGTCGGTTTTCTGTACCACCTTATGCACGTTATCGGCCTCTGGATGTTGATCATCATCGTTTTGATTTTGAAGAGATTTATCCTCCATATCCGCCCGCGCTTTAATTTCGCGAATAACGGGTGTGTGGCTTGGAAACCAGCGCGCCACGGACGGCCAATGGCGCATTATATGGTAGGAAAAAAAATTCTTGATAAGGTGAATATAGCTGCGCTGTGCCAGCCAGCGGCTTTCGATCAATTGGCTGGCGGCAACCAACTTTTCCATCTGAGCAAATAACTCTTGGTTAAAATTGGAGTCCAGCACCACCACATTTGCCTCCAAATTCAGCGCGAGGCTCAAGGGGTCGAGATTGCTGGAGCCGATGGTGGCCCAGTCGTCATCAATGATGGCAATTTTGGCGTGCAAGGGGCGCTCGAGATATTCGTATACCTTCACTCCGTCGCCCGTCAGCTCGTCATATAGGCAGCGCGCAGCGCGTAGCGCCAGGGGAATGTCCGGTTCGCCCTGCAGTATGACCACCACTTCTACACCTCGTCGAGCGGCGCTTCGCAACGCATGAAGCATACGAAAACTGGGGAAGAAATAAGCGTTGGCAATATAGATGCGCTTGCGCGCTTTGCGGATGCCCAGCAGATAGGCTTTTTCGATGTCGTTGCGAAAGCGGTGGTTATCGCGGGCGACAAATGCAATAGACGCATCTCCCACCTTAGCGGGATTCTTAAGTCGCTCCGTTAAGTCTCCCAGGTGCTGATTGCGCGCATCGGGCACATAGGCTTTGCAAAGGTCGCGAATAATTGGCACCACCGGACCTTCAATTTCCACGGCGTAGTCTTGTTTGGCCGTGGGTCCGTGTTCAGTCATATGCTCGTGGCTGAGATTGATCCCGCCAATGAACGCGTAACGTCCGTCAATAACCACCAGCTTGCGATGCAAACGGCGGAACAGATTGGGTCGGGATTTCAACCAGCTGGGCTGTGGATCAAAAATCTGAAATATCGCGCCGGCTTCGGTTAAGGTTTTAATGTATTCGGAATCGAGAAAAAATGTCCCATAACTATCAGTCGTAACACTGATCCAGACGCCGCGTTTAGCCGCTGCTGCTAATGCTTTTTGCAATGCTTTGCCCACTCGGTCATCACTGAGAATAAAGGTCTCAATAAAGATCTCTTTTTCCGCGCGGTTAATTCGTCGAATTAATTGAGGAAAAAAACTTTCTCCGTTCTCCAAAAGCTCAATGCGATTACCGTCGGTAAAGCGTTTCTTGCCCTTATATAACTCGAACATGGCTTATCCTCAAAAGTTGATTTCCGCAAGTAGAGGTTTATGGTCGGAGAGGTGCGACCAAGGTTTGTTTGGCAAAACCACCGGTGTGACGGCGCGTGCACCGCGAAAATAGATGCGATCCAGTCGCAGCACGGGCAAGTTTGCGGGAAACGTTCGGGCGGGTTTGCCCCCGCTATAACTAAATGACTCGCGGAGACCTATTTCGCTCTTGATATAGTGATGGCCTTGTAAGCGCCAATCATTGAAGTCTCCGGCCACAATGAGGGGAGCGTGCTGAGGAATGCTTTGTACTAACTCATTGAGCATGCGCAATTGCTGCTGCCGGTGACTTTCTCGAAGGCTTAAGTGGACGCATATGGTGTGTAGTTGTTTTCCTTTCTCTGGTAGATCCAGAACGCAATGCAACAGCCCGCGCCGTTCAATACCATTGAGTGATATATCGCGGTTGTGCCAACGCAGAATGGGGTACTTGCTAAGTAAAGCATTACCGTGATGGCCTTCGGGATAAACGGCGTTGCGGCCGTAGGCGTAAGATTGCCAGATCGAATCGGCGAGAAATTCGTACTGCGGCTTATGCGGCCAACGTTCTTGGTGCCGCTTTGACCACGCGTGATGCTCACCTAAGACTTCCTGGAGAAAAACCACATCGGCGGATAAGGTGCGAACGGCATTGCGCAGCTCAGGAAGAATGAATCGCCGGTTAAATGATGTAAACCCTTTGTGGGCGTTTACCGTCATTACCTTAATGGAGAAGTGGTCATTCTGCTCCGTCATGTCTGGTTTGATCTCCTGCAGTTTTTACAATTAAATCGCAACTCTTGCTGCCAATCCGCGAAGTTTCGCGCGTACGCCCCACATTGTGCGTCAACTCCGCTTCGTTTGCATAATTGATGCCGCTTAGCAGCGGACGGCGCGTGAGGAGAGGAGGGAGCAGATAAACAGAAACCACAAAAAATTAAAGCCGAACGAGTCGGCTTTAATTTAAGGGCGAAGCTAGTTTAAGCTAGGGTTGCTATACCCTCGGCCCTCGTCGACCCGCGACGGCAAAAACAATTGCGAGAATGATGCCGACAACAAATAGGATCCAGGCAATATTAGTAGCGGTTCCGGCGATACCTGTAAATCCAAATACTGCAGCGATAAGACCGATCACAAGGAATGTAAGTGCCCAACTAAACATATTGATATCCTCCAGGAATGTTCGATGTTTATTTATGACAGATCTTCTGCTAACTGCCATAACCGACCTTTTGCACTTAGCGTGCCATTCCGACAAAAAGCTGAGGTTGGCCGCAAAGACGGGCGATTTCATGGGGCTTTCCTCTGAATTGATAATGAGAACGGACAGATTTAGCGTTGCTAAAGGGAACATAATTACACGCGTTTTTTACTTTTTGCATGTGGACCGGCAAAAAGCTAAAGCGCCACTGGGTGCCGGATAAGCGCTTTGGGCGTCGCAGCTTCCATTGTGAATTCGGCACGAGTGCCCTCGACGAGGAGCAGATGCTACTTTTATTAACGATGCTACTTTATTAATAAAGCATGCAGTGCTGTTTGGGCCCCTTCGCTTTGTCTTGACGATTGCTGGCCATTAATGAAGCCGCTCGAACCTGTTCGCGGATCCTGCAATACCGTTTATCATTCAGCTGCTATTCCTATTCAATGCGGAGGTGTGTATGAAAGTTGAGGTTGGTGGGTTCCTGGGTTTTATTCTTCTTATTTGTATTGTTTATGCCATCGTTAAAACGGTGCAGAGCCGCGCCAGCACAGGTTCGAAAGTGGTGTGGATCGTCGTTCTGTTAGTGCTGCCCCTGTTAGGTTTTATCCTCTGGTTGTTTTTTGGCCCGCGCTCGTAGTTGCTCTGGTTCGCTCACCCGGCGCTTGCTAATGGGGCTGTTATGGCACGCGAATTGATTTACGGGGTTCTCCTGCACCAGGGTTTCCACATTTCTTGGGGCTGTCGTTAACGATAAGGAGAACCTCTATGAGATACGTCGTTGCTATTGTGCTTCCTCTGCTGCTTCTGTCCTGTGTCAGCGTTCCTAAGGGCATCCAGCCAGTACAGAACTTTTCGGTAGAGCAGTATTTGGGTACTTGGTATGAGATTGCTCGCTTGGATCACAGGTTTGAGGAAGGGCTTTCTAATGTGACTGCGGAATACAGCTTGCGCGATGACGGCGGCCTTACGGTTAAGAATATGGGCTATTCGGCGCGTGATGATCGCTGGCAGGAAGCGGAAGGAAAAGCGTACTTCGTCGAGGATCGGACTCGGGGCCACCTTAAGGTCGCCTTTCAATGGCCGTTTTATAGCTCCTATGTGATCTTCAAGCTCGGTGAGGATTATGAATACGCTTTTGTGACCGGCAATGATCGCGATTATTTGTGGCTGTTGTCGCGTACACCGAGCGTCGATGATGCAGTGCTTGAGGACTTTAAAACAACCGCACGGAGGCAGGGCTTCAATCTCGACGACCTGATTATGGTCAATCAAATCCCCTTAGACTAACCCCGCTTTTGCGGGGTCCCACATACTTCTGCGGTTGCAAACTTTACAAATCTTGTTTCTTTTTCGCATTTCCCATAGCTTATGCCAGCCAAATTTCCAGAGGAAATATGGTGTCAGCCTCATGGCTGGCGATTTTTTGCGCAGTTGATTGTGGCACGATTCTTGAGCATGCCTAAGCGGCAGTTTTTGCTCACCGAGTTCTTATGGATTGAAGCGGACATATCTAAGGCGGACCGATATGTCCCAGGAGCTGAAAGTTGCCGATTTTATATTCTATAGGAACAAGGTATGAACAGTTTTTTTGGTGAGGTTTATTCTCGGTTTGGTCACCGCTTTCCCATAGGCGCCATTTACGAGCAGGGCTATTTTGCTCGACCGTTTCCGAGAAGTACAAAAAAATTACTTTTACTATATTGTCCGCGCAATCCGGTCTCGTTCAGTCAGATATACCCTTTCTTTTTCTACGAACGGGAAATTGCTGAACAGTTTGGCGTGAGTGTTCGCGCAGTTCCCACGGACCAATATCAAACGGCGCTGTTGGGTGATGCAGATACTATTTGTGTGCAGACGGATTTCGCTGCCGACAGCGACTATATCCATAATCTTTTTGCGGATATTCGATCCCGCAACAGTGATGCGAGAATTGTTTATTTAGATTGGTTCGCCCCATTGGACTTGCGGATGGCGGAAAAGGTGAATCAGCATGTTGATCTTTATGTAAAGCGCCAGGCCTTTTCCAGTCCGCATTCGTATCATGCTTCGACCATGGGTGACACCAATTTGGTCGATTACTACAGCCGCCTTTACGGGCTGCAGGACCAGCAGCGACACTTCCCGATACCAGCCGATTTTTTCCAAAAACTAGTGCTCGGCCCCGGCCTGTTAACGGGCTCCTATTTGCTCAATGCGTTTTCGACCCGAAAAAACCTTTCTCAACCTAAAAGCATCGATTTGCATGCCCGCTTTAGCTGTTCTGGAACACCCTGGTACTCTGCGATGCGCGGCCACGCCCTACGCGCCTGTAAGGAGCTGCACTCACATCAGGTGGTCTGTGGAAATGGTGTATCGCGCAAAACATTTTTGACCGAGCTTGCGCGTAGCAAAATGTGCTTCAGCCCCTTTGGTTACGGCGAGGTATGTTGGCGGGATTATGAGGCTGCTCTTTACGGTGCATTGCTATTAAAGCCCGATATGAGTCACCTCCAAACCAATCCGAATATTTTTGTCAAAAATGAGACTTACGTGCCTTTGGCGTGGGATTTTTCGGATTTGCAGGATGTAGTGGACTTTTATATCAACAATGATCACGAGCGTAATCGCATAGTGGCCAACGCACGGCAAGCGATCCACGAGTATGTCAATCATCAAGGCTTTATTCGCCAGATGACACCGGTCTTTCAGCTGGCCCAAGGTCAAACGGTTTTGAAGCCTTTGCGCCATAAACCCTTTGCCCAAACATCATGGGCGCTGGCCTATGGGGCGGAAGACCTTGCAAGCAACGGTGATGGCAAAGATCGTGATTACTCTGAGAGAAAACTGCGATTGTTAAATCCAGCGGGGATTAATGAGTGAAGGCCCGCTTAGCGGGCCTGAAGTCGAGCGTGTCGACAGGGGTAGTGATTTAATTTGCAGTGGCGATTTATCGCCGAAAGGGATGAAGTCAAAAACTGCTTAATTTTTGCACCTGGGATTTGGTGTCGAAGCCATTCCATTGGTCTTCTCTTGCTTCGCGCCAGCCGCTCATCCAAAGCACCCGGGCTTTCCCGGACTCGAACGGACAGCTTGCCCAAGATCGACCCGACATCGCTGCTTGATACCCCTTAGTAAAGGCCTTTTCTATCGGGCTGCGTTTCTGGCTTCTCATTGGTTATGCACCTCTCTTTGGTGTAGTGACAAGTTGGTAAGGCTCGCGTATTACCAAAGCGATCAAGCGTTTTGGAATAAGCAGGCCGCTACCGCCAAATTTATGTCAAATTGCCATGCGTTGTGCTGTTTCCTATTGTCGTTGTCGTAAATAAAACGACAAATAGCGACGGCCTGAGTGACCGCGGAGTGGTTTGGCTATAAGGTGTCGTTGCTATGAGAGTATAATTCCTCGCAATTGTTCCGCTACGCCTAACCGAAAGTGGGTTTGTTATGGCTGCGAACCATAAATTTTGTGAAGGTGTAGACAAGATATCTCTCGCCTATTAATGACCACTCGTGAACAGTGATCGAAGCCTAGTTAAGCAGAGCCCGCTCATTATGTGAACGAACATATACTTCTAGCCCTGCCGCTTCATATTGCCAGAACTTATTACGACTTAATGACAATGAATTCCACTTCTTATACTTTTTCTGCCACTTGCCCAAAAGGGCTTGAGGATTTACTTGCGCGAGAATTGCAAAGCCTTTGTGCTGAGCAGGTGCAAACTTCTATAGGCGCGGTGTATTTTCAGGGGCCTGTGCAACTGGCCTATCGCCTTTGCATGTGGTCTCGTGTAGCCAACCGCGTGTTGTTGCTACTCAACGATGCGCGTAACTCGCCCCCCATAGCCACGGAGCTGGCGCTGTACTCCGCGGTCGCCGAAATTCCTTGGGAAGCCCATATGACCGGCGATACTACCTTCGCCGTGGACTTTGTCGGCACCAACAAAGCCATTATCAACACCCAGTATGGCGCGGTGCGAGTCAAAGATGCGATTGTCGATCGCATGAGAACGAAGCTTGGTCGCCGGCCGGACGTCGATAAGGCGCAGCCGCAGTTGCGAATTCAAGCGCGCCTGGCCAAAGGTCAGCTACAGGTTGGACTCGACTTGGCGGGCGCGAGCCTGCATCAAAGGGGTTATAGGCTGGAGCAGGGGGCTGCGCCGCTTAAAGAAAACCTAGCGGCGGGGATAATGCTGCGCCTAGGCTGGTCCGAGCTGGCGCAAGAAGGACATTTTTTGATTGACCCTATGTGCGGAGCGGGCACCTTATTGATCGAGGCGGCGATGATCGCTTGCGATCTGGCGCCGGGCTTGGTTCGCGTGCGCAACGGCGGGCGCTGGGGGTTTGAGCACTGGTTACAACACCAGCCGGGGCTTTGGCAGGAGGTAATGACTGAGGCGGAAGCCCGAGCGGAAGCCGGCGCCGGAGTAGCCGCAAGCTTGCGGATGTGGGGGGCCGATCAAAACCCGAGGATGCTAAAAATCGCTAAGGCTAATGCCGAGCGCGCAGGTGTCGCGCCTATGATCGGCTTTTCTCAGAGCGCCATAGAACACTTTGAGAAACCGGACTTTATGGCTGGCGCAGGGCTGATGGTGTGCAACCCGCCCTACGGCGAGCGGCTCGGGGTTATAGAAGAGCTGAAAGAGACTTATCTGGCACTGGCCGATATGAGCAAACGCCAGGTCCCCGGCTGGCAGTTGGCGGTATTTACCGGCAACCCGGAACTGGCGCGAGAAATGCGTCTGCGCCCCAAACGCGTCAATAAGTTTTTCAACGGTGCTTTACCCTGTGAGTTGTATCTGTATGAGCTGCTGTCGGTAGAGCAGGCGACTCTGCGGCGCGACCGCGACGTGGTTCGCGAAGAAGACTTGAGCGAAGGGGCACTGATGGTGGCGAACCGGCTCAAAAAAAACCTGCGCAAGCTGGCCAAATGGTTGAAAACCGCCCAAACCGACGCCTACCGTGTATACGACGCCGACCTGCCAGAATATGCGGCGGCGGTGGATATCTACGATGGCCGCCTCCATGTTCAAGAGTACGCCGCGCCGAAAACCATTCCAGGCGAAGTGGCCCAGCGCCGTTTGCGTGAACTGCTAAATGCGCTCGCCTATGTCTTTTCCGTGCCGCAAAAAAAAATCGCCTTAAAAACTCGCCAGAAGCATAGCGGCACTCAGCAATATGAAAAGCTTCAAGATGATGGCGACTTTTTTGTCGTCGAAGAAGGTAAAGCCAAGCTTTGGGTCAATTTGCACGACTATTTGGATACCGGACTTTTTCTCGACCACCGGCCGCTGCGCAAACGGCTTTACCAAGAAGCCAGTGGGAAGCGCTTTCTCAACCTGTTTTGCTATACCGCCAGCGCCACTGTACACGCCGCTTTAGGCGGTGCCGCCCAGAGCGTGAGCGTGGATATGTCCAACACTTATCTGGACTGGGCGGAGCGGAATTTTGTGCTGAACTCCATCAGTCTTGATCGCCATCAACTGGTGCAGGCCGATTGCTTAAAATGGCTGCAACAGTGTCGGCAGGGGTTCGACTTAATCATGCTCGACCCGCCTACCTTTTCCAACTCCAAGCGTATGGAAGGTGTGCTGGATATTCAGCGAGACCATGTGGTGTTGATTCGCCGTTGCGTCGAGTTGCTGAAGGCGGGCGGGAAACTTTATTTTTCCACTAATCTGCGCAGCTTTAAGTTAGATCTCGATGCGCTGCAAGGGTTGAATATTGAAGACATAACCACCAGCACCATCGATGTCGACTTTTCCCGTAACGACAAAATTCATCGCTGTTTCCTGATACAACAGAAGTAGGGGTTTGCTATGAGTGATGTGTTCAAACTCAAGTGCGCTTATAAACCGGCTGGCGATCAGCCGCTTGCGATAAAGTCGCTGGTGCAAGGCATTGAGGCCGGCTTGGCCCATCAAACCCTATTGGGTGTGACGGGCTCAGGAAAAACCTTCACCATTGCCAATGTAATTCATCAGATTCAGCGCCCAACTTTAGTGATGGCACACAACAAAACGCTGGCGGCGCAATTATATGGGGAATTCAAAGAGTTTTTCCCAAACAACGCCGTGGAATACTTTGTCTCTTACTACGATTACTACCAACCCGAAGCTTATGTGCCCTCATCGGATACCTTTATCGAAAAAGACTCGTCTGTTAACGAACATATCGAGCAGATGCGCCTTTCCGCAACCAAGGCGTTGATGGAGCGTCGCGACGCCATAGTGGTGGCGACGGTTTCTTCTATCTACGGCTTGGGCGATCCTGAGGCCTATTTGAAAATGGTGCTGCACTTGGTGCGGGGAGATCAAATTGACCAGCGCACCGTTCTGCGGCGTTTGGCGGAGCTGCAATATACCCGCAATGATATGGAGTTTTTCCGGGCGAATTATCGAGTAAGAGGTGACGTCATCGATATTTTCCCCGCAGATTCCGAAGATCAGGCGGTGCGTGTGGAATTGTTCGACGACCAAATTGAGCAAATATCGCTTTTCGATCCCTTAACGGGTGAGGTTCATGCGCGAGTGCCGCGAATTACCATCTATCCAAAAAGTCACTATGTAACACCGCGAAGCCGTGTATTGGAAGCGGCTGAGCAAATTAAAGAAGAGCTGCGCGAGCGCCTGGAACATTTGCGCGCGAATGATAAATTAGTCGAGGCCCAGCGACTGGAACAGCGCGTGAAATATGACGTGGAAATGATGCACGAGCTGGGCTATTGCACCGGCATCGAAAATTATTCGCGCTATTTATCGGGCCGCGCACCGGGCGAGCCACCGCCGACCTTGTTCGATTATTTGCCGCGCGACGCGCTTTTGGTAATCGATGAATCCCACGTTACGGTGCCGCAAATCGGCGCTATGTACAAAGGCGACCGCTCGCGTAAAGAAACCTTAGTCGAATACGGCTTTCGCTTGCCTTCGGCGCTGGACAACAGGCCGCTGCGCTTTGACGAGTGGGAGGGACTGGCGCCACAGATGATCTTTGTTTCCGCAACCCCAGGAAACTATGAAGCAGAGCACGCCGCTGCGGTGGTGGAGCAAGTGGTGCGGCCCACTGGCTTAGTGGACCCGCAAGTGGAAGTGCGCCCGGCGACAACACAGGTAGATGACTGCCTCTCGGAAATCCGCGCTTGTGTACAAGCCGGCGACCGGGTGCTGATTACGGTTTTGACTAAGCGTATGGCTGAAGACCTCACCGAATATTTACAAGAGCACGGGGTTAGGGTTCGCTATCTGCATTCGGATATTGACACCGTCGAGCGTGTGGAAATTATTCGCGACCTGCGCATCGGTGAGTTTGATGTTTTAGTCGGGATTAACCTACTGCGCGAAGGGCTGGATATGCCAGAAGTGGCGTTAGTAGCCATTTTGGACGCCGATAAAGAAGGCTTTCTACGCTCGGACCGGTCGCTGATCCAAACCATCGGGCGCGCGGCGCGCAACGTTAATGGCCGGGCGATTCTTTACGCCGACCGAATTACCGGCTCCATGCAGCGGGCCATGGACGAAACCGAGCGTCGGCGCAGCAAGCAGGTGGAGTTCAACGAAGAACACGGCATCACGCCGCAGGGAATCCGCAAAGATGTTACGGATATTATGGAGGGAGCGCGAGTGCCGGGCGCCAAGGTGGGACGCAAACGAATGGTGGCGGAGACGCCCGCTGACTACTTACAAAAAGTCGATCCCCACAAGGACATTTGGGCACAAATTGCCGAACTGGAGAAAGAGATGTTGGCGGCAGCAAAAAATCTGGAGTTTGAAAAAGCGGCCAGTATTCGCGACGCCATCCACGAATTGAAAATACGCGTCGCCTAGACGCCGGCGAAGCCGGGGAAAAGCAGAACCCCTGAACAGGCGACGTTGACGGCGTCACAATGCGCCGTTGTAAAGGGTTAATGCAATATAGGCGCGTCGCGGTACGCGATAGCGTCTAACCGAAAGCCATTCGCCACCGGGTCGACCTGGTGAAAAATCATAGCCGCAATATAGCGCCCACAATTTCTAAGGTTCACTGTGCGTCCACGTCACTCTTTTAATGCCGATCCTGAGGCGCAGCCCAACTGGCGCGCCATGCTGTCGCTCGCTCCTTATTTGCGTGAGTTTAAGGGTAGGGTGGTGCTCTCCTTTCTATTTTTGATCGCCGCCAAAATTGCCGGGGTTGCCATGCCCTGGGTGCTCAAGCTGATTGTTGACGACCTGGATCTGACCGCAACGGCAGCGGTTGTGGTGCCGATCTTTTTGTTGTTGGCTTATGGGCTGCTGCGCTTTGCCTCCGTATTTTTAGGAGAGTTGCGTGATGCGATTTTCGCGCGCGTCACTGAGCGGGCGATGCGCCGAGTGGGGTTGGAGGTGTTTCGCCATCTGCATACCTTGGATTTGGATTTTCACCTATCGCGCAAAACCGGCGGGCTGTCGCGGGACATTGAGCGGGGCACCTCGGGCATCAGTTTCCTGCTGCGCTTTTTGTTGTTCAATATTATCCCCACCTTGTTTGAACTATTGCTGATTGCAATTATTTTGTTCAAACAGTTTTCGCTGGCTTACTGTTTAACCGTTATTGTTGCGGTGCTGGTTTATATCGTTTTTTCGGTGCTGGTAACCGAGTGGCGCACGAAATTTGTCCGCGAGGCCAACGAGCAAGACAATCGCTCCAATACCCGTGCGGTCGACAGTCTTCTTAATTACGAGACCGTTAAATATTTCAATAACGAAGAGTATGAGGCGCGGGAGTACGATCAACACCTCGCCGATTGGGAGCAATCTCGGCTGAAAAACCGCTTGTCGCTGGCGGCGCTGAACTCGGGACAAGCGCTGATTATTGCCGCGTCGGTTACGCTTATGATGGTGATGGCCGCTTACGGCGTGGCGCAAGGCAGCATGACTATAGGGGATTTTGTCATGATCAATGCCTATATGATTCAACTGTTTATTCCGCTTAACTTCCTCGGATTTGTCTATCGTGAAATTCGCCAATCGCTCATCAATGTCGAGCGGATGTTTGACCTACTGCGCGTGAAGCCCAAGATCACCGAGAGCGATTCGGCAAAGTCGTTTTCGGCCGAGCGCGATCGCAATATTGGCCTGGAATTTCGCCGGGTATCTTTTTCCTATCATCCCGACCGGCGCATCTTGCGGGATGTCAGTTTTTCGGTCGAGCCGGGACAAAAAGTGGCAATTGTAGGGGCCAGCGGCGCCGGCAAGTCGACCATCGCGAAATTGCTTTTCCGTTTTTACGACCCCGATAGTGGCGGCATTTATCTTAATGGCGAAAACATTCGCGACCTCTCTCTCCACGATTTACGCAGGCAGTTTGGTGTGGTGCCTCAGGATACTGTGCTGTTCAATGATACGATTTATTACAACATTGCTTACGGCAATCCTTCGGCTACTGACGAGCAAGTGCGCCGCGCCGCCGAGGCCGCCCATCTCCAGGGTTTTATCGACCAGCTGCCACAACAATACGCAACCATGGTGGGGGAGCGGGGGCTCAAGGTATCCGGTGGCGAAAAGCAGCGTATCGCCATTGCCCGGGTGCTGCTGAAAAACCCACCGGTACTCTTATTTGATGAGGCAACCTCGGCGTTGGATACCGAGGCGGAAAGAGTCATCTCTGCCGCTTTGGATGAGCTGGCCGAGCGCCATACAGTTTTAATTATCGCCCACCGCTTGTCGACTGTTATGAATGCCGATCGCATTCTGGTTCTGCACCAGGGGCAGGTGGTAGAGCAGGGCACTCATGCTGAGTTGTTAGAGTTGGAGGGATACTATTGGTCCTTGTGGCAACATCAGCGAGAAGATAAAGAGGTCGACCGACTTGAGGGATAGGCGGCCTTCAGTAGCTCACAGACTGGAGCTGACGTGCAGAAATCGCCTGCAGACTATGGCTAAAGTCTCACAAGAAGATGGGCATATGTCGGTTGAAACCCCCTGTCCTCGCGGATAATATGGCCGCCAACACTGATTCACAGTGTCCGCCACTTAAAAATACGAAGGAGCATTACATATGGCAGTTTATATTGAGTACGAAGGAATCAAGGGCAACGTTACTGCAGAAGGCTTTGCGGACCACATTAAAGTGTTGTCGCTCAACTTCGGTGTCAGCCGCGGGATTTCCATGGAATCTGGTCACATGGCCAACCGCGAAGCCACTCGCCCTGCGCTGAGTGAAATTACCTTCACTAAAATGGCAGACATCTCGAGTACTCCTCTGTTTAAAGAGTCTGTAACGGGCTCCACTGGTAAGAACGTTAAAATCAAGTTCGTTCAAACTGGTGCTGATAAAGTAACCACTTTTATGGATTACGAACTGGAAGATTGCTTGGTTAGCGGCTATTCCATTTCTGCTAGCAGCGACGGTGACCCAGTTGAATCCATTACCCTGAGCTTTGCTAAAGTCCTGGTTAACTACCACGATTACGACAAAAAGAACGCTGGCAAAAGCCCACAGCGCGCCGGTTACGATCTCACCACTGCAAAGCCTCTGTAAGACTACTGCCCTATACCCTAAAGCCCGCATTAGCGGGCTTTTTTGTTTCCGCACTTTTTCTTTCCCTTCCGTCCTCAAGTGTCCACCACCGTTAAGTCTTCCATTAGCGGCGTACGTGAATCACCGGCAAAAACCCTTTAAGCTAAGACCGCTCCTCAGCGGAGAAAGCAAAGCGAAGGCTCAGACAAGCGATTAAATTGTTTGAATCATTCATTTCTATGTGGAATGTGGAGGGTGAGATGACGGCAGAAAAGATACGCACCGAAACAGATACGTTGGGTGCGATAGAGGTTCCCGAAGCGTGTTACTGGGGCGCACAAACCCAGCGCTCTATCGAAAACTTTCCCATCGGCGGGCAGCGCTTTTCTCCGCTAATGATCCGCTCTCTGTTTATCGTTAAAGCGGCCGCAGCGCGCACCAACGTGGCGCTGGGGAAGCTCGATCAGAATTTGTGCGACTTGATTTTACAGGCCTGTAAAGAAGGCTTAAGTGGACGTTTTGACGACCAATTTCCCTTGGTGGTGTGGCAAACCGGCAGCGGCACGCAAACCAATATGAATGCCAATGAGGTCATCGCCAATCGCGCCAACGAATTGGCCGGGCAGCCCAAAGGTGGTAAAAAGCCGGTCCACCCCAACGATCACGTCAACCTGTCTCAGTCTTCCAACGATGTATTTCCCACCGCGATGCATATAGCTGCCGTCTTGGCGTTGCATGAGCGCATGGAGCCGGCTTTGCACCAGTTAACTAAGAGCCTGGCGGAGCGTGGAAAAGCCTTTTCGGATGTGGTGAAAATTGGTCGCACCCATATGATGGATGCAACCCCATTGACCTTGGGGCAGGAGTTCGGGGGCTATGTGGCGCAGCTGGAATTAGCGCGGGTCAGCCTGGAGCAAGCTCGCGAGGATTTGTACGACTTGGCACTCGGCGGCACTGCGGTGGGGACGGGCTTGAACAGCCATCCGCAGTGGGCGGAAAAAGTGGCTGCGGCTATAGGGGACCATACCGGCTTACCGTTTCGCACCGCGCCCGATAAGTTTATGGCACTGTCCGCCCACGACGCCTTGTTAAAAGTCAGCGCCGCCCTGCGTCAATTAGCCAGTGCGCTGCTGGTGATTGGTAATAATTTGCGGCTACTGGCAAGTGGTCCACGCTGTGGTTTGGGTGAGCTGGTATTGCCTGCAAATGAACCGGGCAGCTCCATTATGCCGGGCAAGGTAAACCCCACCCAGATCGAAGCGCTTACCATGGTAGCGGCGCAGGTAATCGGTAACGACACCGCCGTTTGTGTCGCCGCGTCCCAAGGTCATTTGCAGCTAAATGTCTTTAAACCGGTGATTATTCACAATGTGCTGCAATCGATCGATTTGCTGGCGGACGGCTGTAACAGCTTCCGGGAACGCTGTGTAGCGGGTATGGCAGCCAATGAAAATGCCGTCGCGGCGCACTTGCATAACTCCTTGATGCTGGTGACCGCGCTGGCACCACAAATCGGTTACGACGAGGCTGCAGCGGTCGCTAAGCAGGCCTATGAAGAAAATAAAACCTTGCTTGAGGTGGTGCTGGAGCGCGGTTTGATGGATCGAGAAACCTTCCAGCGCCTGACAGACCCCGGCCTGATGGTTGGCCCTTAAAGTAAAAAAGAGGAATAAAAAAAGCGGGGCGATCCCCGCTTTTTGCTCTTTGGCCAGTTGGATTTTACTCTTTGGCCAGTTGACGCAACACGTAGTGCAAGATGCCGCCATGGCGGAAGTATTCCCATTCGACGGCGGTATCAATGCGCACCTGCACGGTGAAGGTTTTTTCCACCCCCGCAGGGGAGGTGGCGGTCACCTTTAATTCCTCCGGCTCGCCTTT
>CAYZVN010000002.1:46311-87174 GCA_964482025.1 uncultured Saccharophagus sp.
TCTGATCGAGCCGGCGGGCGAGATGTGGTCAGTGGTAATGGAGTCGCCGACCTTAACCAAGCAGCGTGCGTCGACGATCGCCGGTGGGGGCGTCACTTCCATCGTCATGCCTTCGAAATAGGGCGGTTGCTTGACGTAAGTGGACTCCGGCCAGGAATAAACCTCGTCCTCCGGCACGGGTAGTGCACGCCATTCGTCGCTGCCGCTGAAAACGTCGGCGTATTTTTCGCGATACAGCTGCGCGGAAATGTTCTGGGCAATGCAGTCGCTGATTTCCTGCTGGTCGGGCCAGATGTCGCGGAGAAACACCGGCTTGCCTTCGCTGTCGGTCCCCAGCGGGTCGCGGGTTAAGTCTTTGCGCATACTGCCGGCTAAGGCATAGGCGACAACCAGCGGCGGCGATGCCAAATAGTTGGCTTTGACTTCCTGGTGAATCCGCCCTTCAAAGTTGCGGTTGCCCGACAGTACGGCGGCGACTAGAAGGTCTGCCGCTCGCACCGCGTTTTGCACAGGCTCTGGTAGCGGGCCTGAGTTACCGATACAGGTTGTGCAGCCGAAACCGACGATATCGAAGCCGAGCTTTGCCAGTGGCTCGAGCAATCCGGCGTTTTCCATATACGCCGGCACTACCTGAGAGCCGGGAGCAAACGACGTTTTAACCCAGGGTTGGACTTGCAGCCCGCGTGCGACCGCGTTGCGGGCGAGTAGTCCAGCAGCGATGAGAACAGCCGGGTTGGAGGTGTTGGTGCATGAGGTGATGGCCGCGATCACGATTGCCCCGTCTTCGAGCATGACACTCTGCCCGTTGATCTCAATCTGCTTGGCGCCCAGTTTGTCGCGATTTTTGCCGGCGACGGCGGTTTGACCACCTTCGGCTTCGAAACGATGCTCGGCGGAGCTGGCGATTTTCGCCCTGCGTTGCTCGGCCTCTGCGGCTTCCAGTTTGGCGAATTCTTCGGCAGCGGCGCTGAGCACTATGCGGTCCTGCGGCCGCTTAGGCCCGGCCAAACTCGACTCGACGGTGCTTAAATCCAGCTCCAGTACCGAGCTGTATTGCGCGTCGGGAGTGCTGTCTTCGCGCCAGATACCCTGCGCTTGAGCGTAGGCTTTTACCAAATCGATTTGTTTCTGATCACGGCCGGAAAGCGCGAGGTAGTTGAGCGTTTCCTGGTCGATTGGGAACAATCCGCAGGTGGCGCCATATTCGGGGGCCATATTGCCAATGGTCGCCCGGTCGGCAAGGGGGAGGTGGCTGAGCCCCGGACCGAAAAATTCGACGAACTTGCCCACCACCCCGGCTTTGCGCAGCATTTGCGTTACGGTGAGCACCAGGTCGGTCGCCGTGGCTCCTTCGCGCAAGCGGCCGACGAGGCGAAAGCCTACAACCTGCGGGATTAACATGGTAATCGGTTGGCCAAGCATGGCTGCTTCCGCTTCGATGCCGCCGACGCCCCAGCCCAGTACCCCCAAGCCGTTAATCATCGGGGTGTGGGAATCGGTTCCGACCAGGGTGTCCATCAACAGCAAGGTTTGGTCACCGCGACGCTCGCGCATGACCACCTGAGCTAAGTACTCCAGGTTCACTTGGTGGACAATGCCGGTGCCCGGCGGCACTACGCGAAAATTCGCGAACGCCTTTTGGCCCCAGCGGAGAAATTGATAGCGCTCGCTATTGCGCTGGAACTCCAGCTCGATGTTGCGGGCGAGGGCGTTAGGGCTGCCGAACTCGTCTACCATTACCGAGTGGTCGATAACCAGATCTACCGGGCCTAACGGATTGATTTTTGCCGGGTCGGCGCCCAGTTGTTGCATGGCGGCGCGCATTGCCGCCAAGTCGACGATGGCGGGTACCCCAGTAAAGTCCTGAAGCACCACTCGCGCTGGGGTAAAGTTGATTTGATAATCCGGTTCGGCGTCGGGCTGCCACGCCAGAAGCGCTTCTATGTCCTCGCGGACTACGTTAATACCGTCCTCTTTACGCAGCAGGTTTTCCAGAAGAATTTTCAACGCGTAAGGTAGGCGTTTAACCTGTTCCTGTGGCAGAGCAGCCAGAGAAAAATAGTGATAACTCTCCCCTCCGCTGCTGAGTTGGCTGAGTGCGTTAAAACTGTTTTCTTGACGTGTCATAAGGGTCACCTCCAGTGTCTTTAAACGGCAATAATCTAAAGGGTCCGGCGCGGCGAATTCCGGTTCGTGAATGATTGGGTCTGGTTGGGGAGTCTCACTATACTCAAAAAAAATAGAGGCGTCTGTTCGGAAGCCGCCGTACCCTTAAAGCGAAATATAAGATGGTCGGCAAAATAATCCGGGTTACCGCGACGCGGGCCTTAGTGTCAGTCTCACCAGTGAGTTAATAAGGTTTTCCTGCATGCCGCATATTCGTCGAGTCGAACGTAGCGCCTCCCAACGTTATTGGTTGCGTAAAACGCTCAGATGTTCCCAAGTGGAGGCGGTGGCGTCTTCCACTATGACGGCAACAGGCGATAATTTTTTCAATGCTTTTGCCATTTATTTACAGGCTAGCATCTTACAGATGGGTTGGCTGACTGCTTTCCCCCAGTTTTTTGGCGCTTGCTTTCAGCTGCTTTCGGTTTGGCTTGGTGCCTATATTCAACGGCGTCTGTTGATTGTCGTCTTCGCCATAGTGCAGGCGCTGGTGGTCGCGGCTATGGGTGTGTTGGCGCTGCTTCATCCCGAGTGGGGCATATTGGCGCTTATTGTGTTGGCCATCTTTTATCACGCCAGTGCCAATGTCATTCAACCCCAGTGGCGAGCGTGGATGGGCAGCTTGGTGCCGCGCCGGCGTCGCGGAGTATTTTTTGCCGCGCGCACCCGGCTCACTATGGCAACCTCCCTGGTGATGTTTCTAGCCGGTGGCGCTTTGCTAAGTTGGAGTGAGGCGTCTGGCAAGGCTTGGCTGGGTTTTTTGCTGTTATTTACGATTGCCGCCACTGGTCGATTAATATCCGCCGGGCTTTTGTGGGCCATGCACGATCCAGATCCCCATCCATCCGCTGCCCAGCCGCGCCAATTTGCGCAAACCATGCAGCAGACGCTGCTCTCGCTTAAAGACCGCACCTTTCGCAATTACAGTATTTTTGTTGCGGGCATGCAGGGTATGGTGGCGATTTCTGCTCCTTTTTTTGCCGTGTATATGTTGTCAGAGTTGCAGTTTTCCTACTTGCAATACAGCCTCAATAGCATTGCCTCTATCGCCACGCAATTTCTAACTTTACGGTTTTGGGGCCGGGTGAGCGACCGGCTTGGCAACCGCTTGGTTATGGTGACCACCAGCTGCATTTTGCCGACCTTACCTTTGTGGTGGTTAGTCTCGCCCAATTTCTACTACTTGTTGCTGGTGCAGGCGCTATCAGGGTTTGCCTGGAGCGGCTTTTCGCTGAGCACCGCCAACTACCTCTATGATATTCGCCCCCACAGAACTCACTTTGCCAGTTATGCGGCCGTGCAATCCGCTATAGGTGCAACTTTAGTGTTCGCCGGTGCTTTATTTGGCGGCTATTTAGCTGTGGCGGCGCCTGCCATTCGCGAGCACCTACCGTTCGAGTTGGGCAGCGCGATTTTTGTGGTCTTTATCTGCAGCGCCTTGCTGCGTAGCTTAGTGGCGTTATGGTTTATCCCACGGGCGGTGGAGCCCAGAGTGCGCCAGCACCCGCAGTTGCTTAAAGTGATCTATCGCGTAGCGCGCTTTAACGCCATCTCGGGAATGGTGTTGGATTGGTTGACGGTCACCAGTCGCAAAGACGATCCAGGCCAGTAGTTACGAGTTGCGGGTCTTGGTGGGAGCTTTCTCGACCAGATAACGCCAATAGCGGCGCGGCATATGACGCAAATGCAATTTAGGGTTCTTGCGTTCCTGAATCGTTACCGAATTGAAATAACTCACCCAAAGCTGCTGATACTGGTCCTCTTCACCGTCAAAACCTGCGCCTTCGGCCGAGTTGAAACGGTGGGCCAAAAGCGGGTGGTCGAGTCCGATAAAGTGCGTTGAGGTGAGATCGTAATACAGTGCATAGTGACGGAGGCTATCCACGATTATCCAAGGCTGATCGGTGTAGCGTTTTTCGAAGTGCTTACCAATTAGGGGAAGCACATTAAAATCGGGGTTGATCAAGGCGCAAAAAATGCCGTCGCGAAACTTTTTAAAGCGCACAAAAGCATGCATGCGATGCACCTCGCGGCGGATCATTTTTTCAATGCGCAAAGCGTCGGCAATATCCGGGTTGGCATAATTGCCCAGAGGATTTTTCCGGCTATCCATCACAGTTTTAACAAACCGAAAAATCGTCATTTCGATTTCGGCTAAACCGGACAAAAACATCTTGTACACCAACAAGGCGCCGCGCCCTTCGCTCTGGCGGTCCAGTCCCTGCAACACTCGTTCGGCGTATTCTTCACTGCTTTGAATCGAGTACACATCATCCAAAAGTCCCGGCTGATAGCACTCTTCGCGCACAATATTGGCTGGGTAGCGCTTGCCGGCAAAGCATTGAAAAACGACGCTTAATAAACCTTCAAATGACCCGTCATACACATAAATGCTCATGCGAACAAACGCAGTTGCGTCTCCTGCTTAGGTGCGCTTAACGCCAGAATGTGAGAGCGTATTTCCTCCGGCTTCGGCTCGCTCAAAGAGTGGGTCAAACCGGGGCAGTGAATAAAGTAGCGCGCTCGTTTAACCACCACGCCCATGGCCTGCAAATGCTCGAGACGCAAGCGCTGAAAGCGACGCGAAGACACAATTTTCTTTGCGGATTTAACACCTATGCCGGGTACCCGGAGTATGCGCTCATAATCATCGCGATTGATGTCCACCGGGAACACATGCGGGTTGCGCAAGGCATAGGCCAGCTTTGGGTCTACCTCCAAATCCAAATTGGGATGTGCGGAACTCACAATCTCATCAACGGCAAATCCGTAAAAGCGCATCAGCCAATCGGCTTGATAAACCCGATTTTCTCGCACGAGCGGTGGCGCCTTGAGATCCGGTACGCGATGGTCGGTTGCAATGGGGATATAGCCGGAGTAGTACACTCGCCTCAGTTGTTGCTTTTGATAAAGATTGTTAGCCAAATGCAGGATTTGCAAATCGTTTTCGGGCGAGGCCCCCACAATCAATTGCGTGCTTTGTCCAGCGGGTAAAAATAGCGGTGATTTGCGAGTTTTGGGCGGGCTGGCTTGATACTGAGCCTTTTCTTCCGCCAGATAATTCATGGGCCGGATAATATCCGGGTAGTTTTTCTCTGGCGCGACCTTCTGCAAACTCGACTCTGAGGGGATCTCAATGTTGACGCTCAACCGGTCCGCCACCAGTCCGGCTTCCTGTAACAGCTCTGGGCTGGCTCCAGGAATCGCCTTTAGATGAATATAGCCATTAAAGTTGTGCTCCTTGCGCAAGGTCCGCGCGACACGCACCAAACGCTCCATGGTGTAATCCGCATTTTTAAAAATGCCCGAACTCAAAAATAGCCCTTCAATATAATTGCGCCGATAAAAATTGAGGGTCAGATCTACCACCTCCTCCACGGTAAAAGCGGCCCGCTTTACATCGTTGCTGCGGCGGCTCACGCAATAGGCGCAGTCGTAAATACAATGATTAGTCAACAAAATCTTCAGCAGCGAAACGCAGCGACCATCTTCGGTATAACTGTGGCAAATGCCCATGCCTTCGGCGTTGCCTAAGCCTTTGTTGGAGTTGGCGCGTTTACTGCCACTGGACGAGCAGGAGGCATCGTACTTAGCGGCGTCGGCGAGCACTTGGAGCTTTTCGATAATTCTGGACATGGAAATAAGCCAAACACTGTATGTGCGTACAGTATTTGGCTTGAGTCTCTATGTCAATCGGAACCCGGGAAAACACCTCTGGTGATAAGGAGAGGGCTGGAGTAGGGCAGTGGGAGTGGCGTGACGTAACCGATTTTACTAAAAGCTCGACCGCTCTTATCGATGCATTTCGGACAGGCGCCTTATTTACCCGCCCCTTGACGCAGGGCGTCCAGGGTTTGCTGGTCAAACACGCGCAGATTGTGGCGATCAAAAATACCCGAAGACAAATGATCCAAACCACCGGCATCCCAGTAAAACGGCAGCAGGCCATTTTCTAAAGCTTTTGCGGTCACGTAGCGATGAAAATGCGCGCGGGACGCCAAGTGCAGCTCCAACGCCTCGCCAGAGACTTGGCCGGTACGGCGCTGCGCGGTAAATTCACCCAGCACCACCGGCACACCTTTGTCGACAAACTGCTGCTTTACTAGGCCAAACAAGCGGTCGACCTCGTCTTCCTCGCCCCAAGTGGCGTTGCGCTCGGGGTCGGTGCTGGAGTGATAGTCCTTGCCCCAGTAATAGAATTGTTTGCCCCAGTCGGCATCTTCACTCATCAAGGTGAACTGATAGGGTGTGTAAAAGTGCAGCTCCGCCATTAGGCGGTCCGGCAAAGTATCCACCGGCAGTTGGTGCATTAGCTGCGCGGTTCGTTCAATATCGGTGTTGGGGCCTTGTACCACCAGTACGCGGTAGGCGTTTTTACCCCCTGTGCTGCGCACCGTATCAACAAACGTTTGAAGATAAGACTCCAGTACCGCCATCTGAGTCGCATTATCCACATTGGGCTCGTTGGTACCGGCGAACATGACATGTTCGTCAAAATCCCCTAAGTGCGTGGCGATCTGCTGCCAGAAAGCCCGCTGCTTGTCATTGTTCTCCGCTTGCTTTTCCGGCGTTACATTGTTTTCCAGCCAGCCTTCATCCCAATGGATATTCACAATCACGTAAAGCCCCGCGTCCACCGAATACTCCACCACTTCGCGCACTCGGTTTAACCAGGCCGGGTCAATTTCCGCTGTGGTTTGGTCCGCGTACTGGTTCCATGAAACCGGCAGCCGAATGGCATCAAAGCCGTTTTGCTTGACCAGCTGAATTAACTCGCGAGTTGCCGCTGGATTGCCCCAGGCGGTTTCTCCGCCAATGGCTTCCAGCGAATTCCCCAAATTCCAACCCAGCTGGATGCGGCTGGCGATCTCCGCTGCGCTACTTTCCATCCCCGTTATATCGGGTGCGCTCGGGCGAGTGTTGTAATTGGGGTAGCGAGACGCTACACCAGAGGATGAACTGGTGCTGCTTGAGCTTGAGGAGGACGACGAACTGCTAGATGTGGATGCGCTCGAACTCGACGAAGAAGAACTAGAGGAAGAAGAGCTAGACGACTGGCCGCTGCCTCCACAGGCCGTTAGTAAAATTAATAGCGTAAAAAGTGCGAGTAGGTTTGCTGTAGTGTTTTTCATTGTTATTCCACCGAGTTTAAGAGGGTGTCACCGCCAGCGATACTAAGAAATTGGCTTTTCAAAAGCCAACGGGCGAATGGCGGAATCGGCACAAAAAATGAAAGTTTTGCTGCCATAGGGCGTTTTTATGGAGTTTTGTGAAGGTGATCACTCCCGCGATTCGTTCTCAATCGCGCTGATAAAGAGGGCAGAGGGATGATGCCGCCGTATGGGAATATGTTGGCGATCGCACCGCGCCTCACTGGTGGCGGACGTAGAATTTTCGCATGTTGACCAAATGAGCGCGTGCTCTTCAGGGCGGCGTAAACGGGGTGAGTATGAGTGAGTTCCGCGTGGGTATTTCCGGCTGGCGTTACGCGCCATGGCGCAAGAACTTTTACCCCGAGGGGCTGACGCAGGCGCGAGAGTTATATTTTGCTTCGCGATCGGTCAACAGCATTGAAATCAACGGGTCGTTTTACGCCTTACAAACGCCCGAGCGCTACCAGAATTGGTATGCCGATACCCCAGATGACTTTGTTTTTAGTGTTAAAGCCCCCCGATTTATCACCCACATACGACGGCTTAAAGAGGTAGAGCATCCCGTAGCCAACTTTTTTGCGTCTGGTGTGCTTCATCTCAAAAAGAAATTAGGCCCAATCCTGTGGCAATTTCCACCCAGTTTTAAGTTTGATCCGCCATTGTTCGAAGATTTCCTGCAGCTGTTACCGAGGACCGCGAAGGAGGCGACGAAGGGGGTGCAGAAATACCGCGATTTTGCGAACCCGACCCTGCAGGGGCAGCGTCTGCGTCATTGCGTCGAAATTCGCAACACAACATTTGTCGAGCCGAGGTTTGTTGAATTGCTGCGTCGTTTTAATGTCGCGCTGGTGGTGGCCGATTCGGCCGGACGTTTTCCCTACGCCGAAGACATCACCAGTGATTTTGTGTATATGCGGTTGCATGGGGATACGGAATTGTATAAAAGCGGCTATTCCGACGCGGCACTGGAACGCTGGTTCGAGCGGATGCTCGCCTGGAGCAAGGGCGGCGAGCCAAAAGACCCCAAACGCATTACCGAGACCGAGGCTCCGCGCTTATCCGAAGGTCGGGACGTTTTTTGCTATTTTGACAATACCGACAAGCTCTGGGCACCTTATGATGCCCGTAAGGTTTTGCAAAAGCTGGATTTGCTTAAAAACCTACCGGCAGAGCCGGGTAAACTCGATGACACTCTATAGCCGCTTCAAGACGCTATGACCGCTTGCCATTGACATTACAAAACCGTATAGCCACCGCCACCATAGGAACACTTGGGCTTTGTTATAAAGGCATTGTGGACAGCGAGACTGTCTCCTTTAAACCAAAGCCTTGATTGGAGGTTGCTATGAAAAATTTATTTAATGCCAGCGTGTTGTCCGTTGCGCTTGCGGGGTTGTTAGTGGCAGGTGTGGCGCAGGCTGATCGAGATGACATACGATTGCTGGATGAAACCAAAATCAGCCTCACCGAGGCGATCGCGATTGCTGAGAAACATCAAAACGGTCGCGCTTATGAGGCGGGAATTGATGATGATCGTTTCTCTCCGATCTATGAGGTGAATGTGGTGACGACGGATGGTCGTATCTATGAGTTGGATGTGGATGGTGTGACTGGAGTGGTGAGTAACGTTCGGGAAGACCAAGACTAGAACTGCTCCATAATTGTTGCAACCGCCGATACGACGTTAAAAACGGCCTCTGAGGTTATCTCAAACGCTAGTGGTCCCACCGGACCACTAGCTGAGCTGGCTTTGGGATAAGGTAAAACGCCGCCTTGTGAGGCGGCGTTTAATTTGAGTGTTCTATTCTATGAAACTTCTGTTAGTGGAAGATGATCAGGCAACGGCCGATTTTATTTTGCGTGGGCTGAAAGAGCACGGCCATAGTACGGACTGCGCGGACAACGGTTTGGATGGACTTATGCTAGCCCAGGAGTCTCATTACGAAGTAATCATCCTGGATCGTATGCTGCCGCGTTTAGATGGACTTACGCTGTTGCGTACGCTGCGCGACGCGGGCAATCAAACCCCGGTCATTATGCTTACCGCAATGGGCAGTATTGAAGACCGGGTAACGGGTTTGAGTGCCGGCGCCGAGGATTATCTGGTCAAACCTTTTGCCTTTGCAGAGTTGTATGCGCGCATTGGTGCTCTTGCTCGCCGTCCTCCCTTACATAATGAAATTACGAAACTCGCAGTTGCCGATTTGGAAATGGATTTATTGAAGCGTAAGGTGACTCGTGCAGGGCAGGTGTTGGATCTGCAGCCAACAGAGTTTAAATTGTTGGAATTTCTGCTGCGTCATGCCGGGCAGGTGGTAACGCGCACCATGTTGTTAGAAGGAGTGTGGGATTTTCACTTTGACCCTAAGACCAACGTTGTTGAAACCCATATCAGTCGACTGCGCGCTAAAGTCGACCGGGAATTTGATGTGGCTTTGATTCAAACCGTGAGGGGAGCGGGGTATCGAGTCGATGCACCTGCCTAAACCTTTCGCCAAGCTCGTGGGTTTGCACTCGATATTTTCGGCTGGCTCTCGGCGAAAATTCTTTCGCTCGGCCACTTTTCGCCTCGCCAGTCTTTATCTTCTTTTATTCGTATTTTCAGTTGCGCTGCTGGTTTGGCTGCTGTTTTTCCAGGTGCGTAAAACCTTGGAAAATGAAGCGCGTTTACAAATCGCGAATGAAGTGAATTTACTGGTTTTTGAATATCAAGAGGATGGTCTTGAAGAGCTATTGGAAGAGACTGAGGAACGAATTGAGAAAAGCCGATCTCGCGATCGTTTGCTTTATATGGTGCAAAATCCGCAAGGGCGAGTGATATTCGACCGCGTGCCGCCAGTGGATTCAGACTACGGCTGGCACCAGTTTCGCGGTGGGACTAACGAGCTGTTTTATTTTGAGCGGCTGGACAATGGTTATGTGCTCGGTGTCGGCAAAGATATGTCGGCACTGGCGGCCACCGAGCGCGCCATGGGGCGAACCTTGTTGTGGGCCTTTGTGGTGATGTTGGTATTGGGCGCTGCAGGAGGCGTTTGGTTGAGCCGTCGAACCTTGCGGCAACTGGATTCCATTACCCGCACCGCGCAGGCAGTGGGCGCTGGTCGATTGGCCGAGCGGATACCTCTGCGCGATACCGGCGATGAGCTGGATGAGCTGGGGCGAACCTTGAATTTAATGTTCGACCGAATCGAAAGTTTAGTTGCAAATGTGCGCCAGGTATCCACCGGTATTGCCCACGATTTGCGCACTCCATTGGCGCGCCTGCGCAATCGGCTGGAGGGTCTTCACGCGGACAAAAATGGCCTGAGTGATACAGCGGTAGGCGAAGCGATTGCGGAAGTCGACAGTATTTTGCAGACCTTTGCCTCTTTATTGCGCCTGGCCGAGTTGGAAACGGGTGTTCTTCGAGCCGGTTTTGTAACGGTGGATTTGAGCACCTTGGTGCATCAGGTGGTAGAGCTTTATCAGCCGATTGCCGAGGATAGCGGAAAGACGCTGCGTTGCGGCCAGTTGGATCCCGATCTGTTTATTCGCGGTGATAAAAACCTGGTGCAGCAGCTGCTTGTCAATCTGCTGGAAAATGCTTATCAACACGCCGGCCAAAATTGTGACGTTGTGGTAAGTCTGGTTCGCGAGAATCCGCAAATTTTGCTGCGGGTTGCGGATAACGGTGTGGGGATTCCGGTAGCAGAGCGCGAGCGGCTGATTAAACCATTTCAGCGGCACGACGAGAGCGGGGGTACCGGGCTGGGATTGGCGTTGGTTCATTCCATTGCACAATTACATGATGCGCAGTTGCGACTTTTGGATAATCATCCCGGTTTGTTGTGCGAGGTCGGCTTTCCCGGTTAGGCCCGCTTCTTTTGGCAGCCTCGTCGGTTAATCGATAAATAGCTAAGATAAATCGTGGCTTGATGGAGTGGAGAATAGCCGGAATTACCGGCTGCTCTCCACGCTGGCGGCCGGTAATTTATCCGGCAAGGTTACGTTAAGCTCAAGGACCGAGCAATTACCGTGATTATCGAGTTGCACCTCAATATTATCGATGTCGATATCCACATATTTCTTAATCACCTCCATTATGTCCTTCTGCAGTGCAGCCAGATAATCCGGCTGTTTATGCTGGCGACGCTGGTGCGCCACGATAACCTGGAGGCGCTCCTTTGCGATGGATGCGGTGTTGTTTTTTCTGCGGGTAAAGTAATCGAGGAAGCTCATGCAGTCCTCCTGAACAGGCGCTGGAACAAGCTTTTGTGTTCGGGGTTCAGAAAACGGTGTTCCACGTCTTCGCCCACCAAGCGGGCAACGGCGTCAGCGTATGCTTTGCCGGCTTTACTTTCACTGTCGTGAATAACCGGAACCCCTTGGTTCGAGGCTTTAAGGACCGACTGGCACTCGGGGATTACGCCGAGCAATTTAGTGGCAAGAATTTCCTCGACGTCGGCAACGCCGAGCATTTCGCCGCGGGCAACGCGGTGTGGGTCATAACGGGTGATAAGCAAATGCTCCACCACATTTTCACCAATTTCCGCTTTGCGCGACTTGCTTTGCAGTATGCCGAGAATCCGGTCGGAGTCGCGCACTGAGGAAACCTCAGGGTTCGCTACTACTACGGCTTCGTCGGCAAAGTAGAGGGCCATAAAAGCACCGTACTCGATACCCGCTGGCGAATCGCAGATGATGAACTCAAAGTCCATTTCTTTTAGTTCGTTTAAGACTTGTTCAACACCTTCTTTGGTGAGGGCATCTTTGTCGCGTGTTTGTGAGGCGGGCAGGATAAACAGATTTTCACAGCGTTTATCTTTGATCAGCGCCTGCTTTAAGGTCGCATCGCCGTTGATTACATTAACGAAGTCATACACTACGCGGCGCTCACAGTTCATGATGAGGTCGAGGTTGCGCAGACCTATATCAAAGTCGATTACCGCAGTTTTATGGCCGCGCAGGGCCAAGCCTGTACTGATGGCGGAGCTGGTCGTGGTTTTGCCGACGCCGCCTTTTCCTGAAGTTACTACGATTATCTTTGCCAAAGTCGTAACCCTTTCAAATGATTAATTGTGTTTGGGCAGAGGATTGATCTGAATGCGACCATCCGCCAAGTATACTTGCACAGCTTCTTTCCAGTGATTGGTGCGCAGCACCTCATCAACCATAAATTGACCTGCTACAGCGACCAGTTCGGCCTCTTGGCTGCCGCAAAAAATGCGTGCGTCCTCATTGCCCTGAACACCGGCGAGAGCGCGGCCGCGCAGGGCGCCGTATATATGAATGTTGCCGTCCGCCAACACCTCAGCTCCAGCCGATACTGCGGCCATGACAATAAGGTCGCCGCCACGCGCGTAGATCTGCTGGCCGGAGCGAATAGGGGTGGTGATGATACGGGTGGGGACGGCGTGTACGGCTGGGGGCGGATTGGCTTCGGCCGCTACTTGCTCGGTTTCTTCGGTTAGTTCGCTCTGCTTGGCCCGGCTGCGAGGTAAAACGGCCAACCCTAATTTGCCGCACTCGTTTTGCAGGCGCGCATTTGCGCCGCGAGCGGCGGTGGGCATTAAGGTAAGGTCGCGGCAGATAAGGCAGAGACCGGCTAAATCGAGGGCGTCTTGCTCGCTTTCGGTCAGCAACTCAAACCCAAACACCAGCGGCGAGCGCTGAAAAAAAGCGGGGGATTGAGTAACTTTTTCTTCTAGCTCAAGCTGGATGGCAGAGAGATCGGCGCTTTTCAGCTCCAGCAGCGTCATCGGGAAGAGGCCGCCCTTTAGCTGGAAGCTTTCCGGACGATCCACTGTGGACGCACGTTGGGCAGATTTGCTCATTGGCGCAGGTGATTCCTAATGGACGGTTCAGGGAAATTGTATTTATAGAAGCAATCGCACAAAAATGCCTGCTTGGCGCGCTTCTGTGTTTGCCTCTTATTTAACGTTGGTTTGGACCAATCTTATAAACGACCAAGAATAATCTAATTGGTCACAAATCAAAAGGGACGGTGGAAGAAGATGGCTTTGGGATGGTTTTCCGGGGGCCCGGTCGGCGCCGAAACCCCCGGGGAAGATTAGTCCGCAGGGGGGCGGTCGTAGCGATGAGCAGCGGTGGCGCCTTTGCGGTGGGACAGCGCGGCCCCCAGTTTTTTCGCCGCCTCGCCTATGGCGACATACAAGTCGATGTCTGTGCCTTCAACGGAGACAGTGGCACCAAGAAATTGGGTGGTCGCTTCAACACTCTGTTGGTTGCGCTCCACTCGGACGATGACAGAAAGAGAGTCGAGGGAAGGGTGGTGGGTTTTGACCTTTGAAAATTTGCTCTGCACAGCCGCACGGATTCCGTCGGTAATGTCGACATGGTGGCCGGATAAATTAATTTGCATAACAACCTTCCTTCTTTTTGTGGATTGCTAATTAAACATGAAGCCAAACAGGGGAAATATCAAGTCTCTCCCAAAATCTATTTGACTATGGGGCGTGACGGCGCGTTTTGACACAAGTCATAAATGTAGGCTTGTGCAGCGGTTGACCCGATCGCCGCGACCACACCAAATCTGAGTGTGGCGCTGGCCAGAGGTTCCCGCTTAGAACAGTTTAGCGAGTAGCACCGGGATTGCCGTCTCCACCCGCAAAATCCGCTGGCCGAGCTGAATCGGTTGGAACCCCAAGTCGGCAAATTGGCGGACTTCCTGATCGAGAAACCCCCCTTCCGGCCCCACCGCGAGCAGTGTCGGTGTCCCGGTTTCGGCGCGCGGCGCAGCGTAATCGCCGGGGTGGGCGATCAATCGTCGGAAATTGTGGCAGCGTGCGGGAAGAACGTCTTCAATGAAAGGACGGAAGCGAGTGTGGTATTCCACTTGCGGCAGTTGAGTGGCTTTGCCCTGTTCCAGGCCCAGCAGCAGTTGTTCGCGTACCGCTTCTGGTTTGAGCAACGGGGTCTGCCAAAAGCTCTTCTCCACGCGCGCCGTCTGAATAAGGCAGAGCTTTTCCACGCCCATGGTGGCGATGGTCTGCAGAGTACGCTGGAGCATTTTCGGGCGCGGTAGCCCCAGAATTAGGGTTATCGGCAAAGTGGCAGGCGGCGGCTGGTCGAGCGTGTCGAGGTTGAGGATGACGGCGGTGTCATTGACGTTCGCGACTTCCCCGTAGCCTTGCAGGCCGTTCACTTTGCCGACGCTTAGGCGCGTTCCCGGCTGAACTTTTAGGACGGAGGTCAGGTGCAGATGGCGGCGGCCAGTGAGTTGGACCTGGGTTGGACTGATGAAGTCCCGGTCCTCAAGAACAATCAGATTCATGGTGTTTACCTATGGCGTTCCCGACTGGAATCGAACCAGTATCTAGCCCTTAGGAGGGGCTCGTTCTGTCCATTAAACTACGGGAACGGGGCCGCGCATTGTAGCAACTTAAGGGTGCGCGTCAAAACCTGTAATGACTTGGTGTTTGTATGTCGGCACTTAGCATCATTATTCCTGTGAACTCCGATATTCGGGGGTTTAAAGGTTTTTTGGACCGGTTGCTGCAGGCGGTCGCGCCGCTTAATGGCAGCGACATTATTGTGGTGGATGGCACGGCTGGTGGGGCTGTGGCCTCAATTGGTCGCCGCGCTGGGGTGTGCGTTATCCGTGGCCAGGGGAGACGGCTGAGGCAAATGTATTTAGGTGCGACCTATGCGCACAGTGACTATTTGTTATTTATCGAGCCTCATATCACTTTGCCGGCGGATTTCGCCGATATCTGGTGGAGCACTCGCCGGGCAGGGCCGGGGTGGGGTTTCTTTCCGTTGCGCGCTCAGCAAGCGCCGTGGAGGTTGCGTTGGCTGGCAAAGATGATCTCGCTGCGGTCGCGCCTATCCGGAATTGCCGTCGAAGATCAGCCGCTTTTTGTGCGGCGCGATCTATGGAACTCGGCCAGTGGCTCAGAGGAACTTAAGCAGGATCGTTTTTTTGACTTGTGCCATCGACTACGCACGATCGCGTTCCCCTGGGTGATGCGCCAGTCGGTGGAAACGCAAGGCGCCCCTTGGAAGGATGCCAGTTTGGGCCGGCTTCTATGTGCGAGCTTGTCTTCGCGCCTGCATCTAGTGGCGAGCGAATCGCCGTCCGTCGGCGTGCGGCCGCTCAGCACAAAAGCGAATACCGGGCGCAAGCACACACCGGAACTGCCGTGAGAGCGACGCCGCCTCAGGCTTCGCCGAGTTTTTGGAAGTTGTAGCCGGCGCCGCGCCCACCTTTGGCGTTATAGAGCGGGTCGCTTTCGTCTTTGCCGCGAACGAGGGCGAGCAGGCGTGAGAAGACTTGTTGATTGCGCGCCAGCAATTTGCCGTTGATCTCGTTTTCTTCCTGGCATTGACGCAACAGGCTGCGGAATTCATCCCATTCGCCTTGGGCTTGCGGCAGGGTGGTGCGAATTAATTCGCCCCATATATCCTCGGTCGTTTCATTGGGTTTGTGCTGCTCCGCCACCCATGCACTGCGCTGTCGAGCGCTCTGTTCCAGGTGGATGAGATTGGCGGATTTGTTCTGGATGATGCCTTCAAGGGCGTCGGCATCGCGAGCCTGGAGCGCCTCGCGTTCTTGCTCGAGCAGTTGGAGCAGGGCGCGGCAGGCGTCAATGTCCTGGCGGATATGCTGTTGCAGGTTTTCTTGAGTGAGAGCAGTCTGAGTCATCGGGGCCCCCTAGAGCCTGGGTGATTGCGAATTTATCCCAACCCGTCCTGCGCCAACATACGCTCGGCAATTGCGTCGCTGTCAATGCTGTAGCGCCCTTCGGCTATTGCCTGGCGCACCGCGGCCACTTTAGCCTCGTCCACATCACCACTTTGCATAACCGCCTGCTCTAAACGACCGAGGGTTTGGGCTTGGCTGCTCAAAGAGACGTTGTCTCCAGTAGCGGGCTTGGATTGACGGGCAGCAGCTTCGGACTCTCCCGAAGGGCTGGGTTTTGCCTTGACGTTGCCGGATGCGGTATTGGCGCTCCGGTTCAGGCTGGGGTTGCTAGGATCTATAACCATAAATACGTAACCGTTGACAGATGACTGACCTAACTGCGTTTCTCAACCGGTTTATCGGCATCTACCACACAAACTTTAAGGTGCTTTAGCGCTTTTTCTTTATCCGACCACCCGAAATCGCGAATTGAGCGCGAAAGTGTGACCTGGTTCCGGTTTCCCGGCAAGGTCTGGCGATTACAGGGCGACACGGGCTTTTCCTGGCGCAATGATTTCGGCGTCGACAATGCGCGACGATTTTTCATTGCGCACGCGGATTTGCTCACCCACTTCACCGCTGGCCAGCGCGGTGCCAGTAGTAACCACTAAGATGCCTCCCGTGCCTGCCTCAAGAATGACTCTATCGCCTTTGCGAACCACTTGTGGCGCTTTGAGATGGGAGACGCGCACCGGTTCACCGGCGTCCAAACGCCGCTTTAGCTCTTTGCCAATAACCTCTTGAGGCTCGAATATCAGGCCGAACCCGCCGTGATTGGTACTCATGCGGCGCTGCACCACATCGCCCGGCATAAGCACCGTACCGCGGGCCAAACTGCGCGCGACGACGGTTACTTTGGCGAAGGTCTCGATCCGCGCCGGGACGTAGATTGTCCAGGGCTTGGGCGAGCCGCAGCTCACTTTCACCGAGAGGTTGCTGCCATAAGGGCGGGGCGAGGTAATCTCCTGGCTCAAGGGCGAGGCGCACTTGGCTAAGCGCAGACGGCTATCCAAATTTGCTACCGCGACTTCTATATCGCCTGGTGCAACACCCATGTATTCACCTGCCAAGGTATCCAACAAATAGGCTTCCACCCCGCTGCGTAGCGCCTCGGGGCTCTCGATGGTCTCGGCGTGGCTCATCATCGCAAGCAAGCAAATCACGCCGCAGAAAAAAAGGCGGTGTCCCATTGTTAGTGTCCTATGCTTAATGAGTAGTGGCGCCCACGATCAAACTGTCAAAAAAATGTCGCCAAATTGTCGATTAACTGGGATATGAAGCTTCAATGCAAAGCTTGTGCCTGTATCAATAAAGCGCGCCGAGAGGTCTCAAGTGTTGGAATTTTTGAGGAAGTAATATGGCCGGCGTTCTCGATAACGTAAATCAGCGTACCACCCTGGTGGGACAAAACCGCCTGGAATTATTGCTGTTCAGCTTAGGCGGTCGCCAACTTTATGGCATTAACGTATTTAAGGTTAAAGAAGTTCTGCAATGCCCGCACTTGAATGAAATACCCAAGCGCAACCCGGTGGTGCGCGGCGTTGCGCATATTCGCGGCGGTACAATTCCGATTATGGATTTGCGCCAGGCAACCGGCGCCAGCCCGCTGACCAATGTTCAGGATTGTTTCGTGATCATCACCGAATACAATCGCTCCACCCAAGGGTTTTTGGTGAGCTCCGTCGAGCGCATAGTGAATATGAACTGGAGTGCCATTCACCCGCCACCGAAGGGTGCCGGCAAAGAGAGTTATCTCACCGCTGTGACCGAAGTCGACGGGCGTTTAGTGGAGATTATTGACGTTGAAAAAATTTTGGCAGAGGTCTCACCCCTGTCAGAAGAGGTCAGCGACGAGTTGGTAAAAGAAGTCCGCCATGCCGACTCGGTCAATAAGCATGTCCTTATAGTGGACGACTCCGCCATTGCTCGAAAACAAATTCAAAACGTCATTCAATCTATTGGTGCGTCCACGACCGTGTTGAAAAACGGTAGGGAGGCGCTGGATTATCTGCTGGATATACTCGCCGATGGCAAGGATCCGGCCAAAGAGCTGTTGCTGGTGATTTCGGATATTGAAATGCCGGAAATGGATGGCTATACCTTTACCGCTGAAGTGCGAGCCAATCCGAAATTAAGCCCACTGCATGTCATTCTTCACACCTCGCTCAGTGGAGTTTTCAATGAAGCCATGGTGAAAAAAGTGGGTGCCGATGATTTCTTGGCCAAATTCCACCCAGATGAATTGGCGCAAAGGGTCCGCGACCGTATCCAGGCAGTAGTGGAGCGGCGCGACCATCAATAAACAGGGCCTGCGAGTGACGTGGCTAGCAAGGGGTTATGCGGGTAAATGTCGAAATTTGGTGCGATCAAGAATCCAGAAGTGGTGGCAATGAGCCGATTCAAAGAGGGAGACCCCCTTAATCTGGACGCCTACGAATATGAAGCCTTTTCTGCATTTCTGCGGACGGCGTGCGGTATCGACTTGGGGGCGAATAAGCAGTATTTGGTTTCTACCCGAGTTCGGCGGATTCTCGCGGAGCATGGCCTGGGCTCGTTGGCGGAGCTGACTCGGCTTATTCAGCAAGATAGCCAGCGGCTGCTGCGACAAAAAGTTATAGATGCGATGACCACTAACGAAACGTTTTGGTTTCGCGATTCCTATCCGTTTGAATATTTGCGTAAAAGCCTTTTGCCGGAGCTTGCGAAGCGGCAAAAAAGCCATGAAAAAACGCGCATCTGGTCCGCTGCCTGCTCCAGCGGGCAGGAGCCCTACTCGATCAGTATGGTGGTGGAGGAGGGGATGCGGGGCAGCATTTCGACCCGTTGTAACGACGCCGAGATTTTGGCGACCGATGTGTCTTCCTCCATGCTTGAGATCGCCAAACAAGCGGTTTATGACCGCATTTCCCTGATGCGCGGCCTGTCGGAGGCGCGTTGCAATGAATTTTTTGTTCAAGTTAGTGCGGATTCCTGGGCGCTTAAAGAGTCGGTGCGCAATCGGGTGCGCTTTCGACCGCTGAATCTCCAGGAGTCGTTCTATCTCCTGGGGAAATTTGACGTAGTGTTTTGTCGGAATGTGCTTATTTATTTTTCGACGGATCTTAAAGCCGAAATTTTGCGCAAAATCCACGGGGCGTTAAACCCCGGCGGCATTCTTTTTTTGGGTTCTTCCGAAAGCATTTCCGGGCTGAGCGACCTTTACGAAATGGTCAATTGCAATCCGGGTGTGGCTTACCGGGCCAAGGTGTGTGAGCGGTAACAGGCTGAGCGGTAACAGCCGTCTTCTCGGCGGCAATGGGGCCACTCGCATCCGGCAATAAGTTGCCGCTGGGCTTTCCCTCCTCTTTTTAATTCTTATTTTTCCCTTCTAAATCAACGGCATATAAATATTGTGTCGTTGGCATATGGCTTGCTTTAACCCATTTGTGATTTGAAACCGCCGGAAATCTGTCCGGCACCCAACATATGGGAGCGGCAAGTGACCATCAATTTTCAAAATGCGCTCGGCACCTTCGAAGCTGCTTTGCGTTTGCGCGCTGAACGCGCGGAAGTGCTCTCGGCCAACTTGGCGAATGCGGATACACCCAACTACAAAGCGCGGGATTTTGATTTTCACACTGCGCTGCAACAGGCGCAGCAGCAACAGCCAACCCGCGGCGGTTTGCTGACGACACAGAGTCGGCATATGGATGCCGGCAGCGCTATTGCTGCAGGTGGCCCGGTGTTGTCTTATCGCACGCCCTCACAACCTTCCGTCGACGGCAACACGGTCGATGAGCATATTGAACACGCCCAATTTATGGAAAACAGTCTGGAGTTCCAAACGGCATTTACCTTACTTAACAGCCGTTTCAAAGGCTTGGTTTCCGCGATCCGGGGAGAATGATCATGAGTTTAAATCGAATTATGGATATTGCCGGTTCTGGCATGAGCGCCCAGTCGGTGCGCTTAAATACCACTGCCAGCAATATCGCAAACGCCGAATCTGCCTCATCCAGTGCAGAGGATGTCTATCGCGGGCGCCACCCGGTATTTGCCGCCGCCTATCACAATATGCTCGGCCATCCCGATACCACGAACTTATCCGGCAATGCCGCGTCGGCCGGGGTCAATGTGCTCGGCATTGTCGAGAGTGATGCACCTTTGCAAATGCGCTACGAACCTAATCATCCCCTGGCGGACGAGCAAGGTTACGTGTTTTATCCCAATGTAAATGTGGTTGAAGAAATGACCAATATGATCTCAGCGTCGCGCTCTTTTCAAGTCAATGTGGAAGTGATGAATTCCGCAAAGCAAATGGTGCAGCGTGTGTTGACGCTCGGTCAGTAATAAGCGCGATGATTTTGGAGAAAGGGGTTAGCACATGAACGAAGTCGGCAGCACCAGTGATGCACTACAGCACTTATCCTCTGCCAGCAAGCACAAGCCGGAAACCAAAGGCAGTGATGAGCTTGGCCAGAAAGCATTTTTGCGCTTGATGATTACCCAACTGGAAAATCAGGACCCGCTGAGCCCTCAGGAAAATGGTGAATTTATCGCGCAGTTGGCGCAGTTCAGCTCGGTGGAAAGTCTCGACCGGTTGAACACGAATTTTGATGGTTTCGCGCAGAATTTTGTGGCCAATCAAGCGTTGCAAGCCTCTTCTCTTGTCGGTCGTTCCGTCAGTGTGGATACGGATACATCGTTTCTTCCCGAGGGGCTTGCCATAACCGGATTAATTGAAATTCCCGAAACAACCGACGATTTAAAAGTCGACATTTACTCCGAGGCCGGTGAGCTGCTCGACACCATCAATATAGGAATTGCCCAAGAAGGCGATCTTGCGCTGCGCTGGAACGGCCAGTACGCCGAGGTGAACGGCAAGCTGTTGGATTGGAAAAGCTCCCACGAAGATGGGTTGCCGCCGGGAATCTATACCATCAAAGCCACTTCTTCTGTAGAGGGCGACACCACCCAGTTAGCCACGTATCTTAGTGCCAACGTCAATAGTGTGACGGTGGGTGCCAACGGAAATCTCACATTGAATCTGGCCGGTGTCGGCGCGGTGAAATTGTCGGATGTTAAACAATTTAATGAATAATTTTGCGGATGCCGAATTCGTTCGACATCACATTCAGCTGTAGCAGGAGAGAGTTATGCCTTTCGATACCGCCCTTAGTGGCATTCGCGCCGCGTCTAATGATTTATCCATAACCGGTAATAATATTGCCAATGCTTCCACCACTGGGTTTAAAAGCTCGCGCGCGGAATTTGGCGATGTCTACGCAACCTCGGTTTTGGGTGGCGGTAACAACCCTATTGGCAATGGGGTGCGCTTGCAGTCCGTGTCGCAAAGCTTCACCCAAGGCAGTGTGGCCTTTACCGAAAACGAGTTGGATCTTGCGGTGAACGGCAACGGCTTTTTTGTGGTGCGCAGCCAAGGCGAACAGTTTTACACGCGTGCCGGTGCTTTTGGTATTGACCGCGAAGGTTTTGTAACCAGCAACACAGGCGCGCGCTTGCAAGGGTTTCCCGCCGATCAAAACGGGAATGTCACCGGCCTGCAGAACGACTTGCGGATTGAAACCGCAAACCTGGCACCGAGGGCCACCACTTTGGTGGAAACCATGGTGAATCTCGATTCTTCAGAAGACGTGTTGCAAAGTGTTGGTACTGCATTTCGTACCGAAGGCAACTCCATTGCAGTGGCGCGTGCCGGGCTGGAAACCAGCACTACGACCAACCTGGCATCCGATAGCTTCAGCTTGGTGCCGCCGCTGGATTTTAGTAATAACCAATCGACCAGTTTCCGCGTTGGTTTAACCGGCAGCACCGGTAATAACGGCGAGGTTAATGTGACGCTCAACACCGTTAACGGCGCGCCGGAAACCATCAGCAACTTTAATGACCTGCGCACGCTCGCAGGCGTGATCAATGCTCAGATTTTTCAGCCGACAGCGCCGGCAACGCCTATTGATGTTATCGCCACAGCCGTGGATTTGGGCGGTGGTCAATATCGCTTGGAATTCTCCAGCCTGCAGTCCGGTGAGCCGTCGCGTATTGACATCACCAACTTAAATCGGGGAGAAATTTTGGGGTTGCCGAATGACGCAGCCTCTATTGCCGGTATTCCAGCAGTTGGCAATGGTTATCCGCAACAGTCTATCGATATAGTCGATCCGAAAGGTAACGTGGTCACTTATACCTCGGCTGCAGGTGCATCGGCGGCGACTATAGGCGCGGAAATGAATGCGCTAACAGGTGTTTCCGCTACGGCCACTACCAACATGCGCCTGTTGTTCGATGAATATCGAAACGACAGCGGTGAGATGGAGGTGACGCTGAACGGCGTTACTTTGGCGGGCAATAATCTGGAGAGTTTAGGTCGATCGATTAACGCCTTATCAAGCTCCACCCTGCCGGGTATTACGGCGGAATTGGATGCGGCTACCGGGGATTTGGTGGTCTCCTCATCCGTCGGTGACAACCTGCGCGTTAGCATCGATGGTGCATCGGGCGATACGCTGGGCGTGGTGGGTAATAGCAATGCTCTGCCAGAAGTTCTCGAAGTCGGTCTGAATGATCCTACGTCAACCAATACTCCGGCAAACGGCAACGCGGTGGTGATTGGTGGAACTTTGGATATTATCTTGGCGGAAGGTTATAGCGCACGAAATGCCGCTCCGCCATCCATTGGGTTGTTTGGCTCGCTCACCCCTGCCGCGTTCACTGAAGTTGTGTTGAATGAATTTGATCCGGCGGACAAAGCCACTTACAACCATGCCACTTCGATGAAAATTTATGACAGTCTTGGCAATGAGCACGTGTTGACACAATACTTCGTGCGCCAGGAATACGACCCGAATGATCCAGCCACACAGCCTAATCATTGGTTGATGTATGTTTTGATTGACGGCCGCGACGTGGGTGATCCCGATACCACCTTGCCGCCCCCGGAAAACACAGTGCCGACCCGCGCCGCCTATAACCTGCGATTTAACGAAGACGGTTCATTAAATCGGGCTTTCTCCGACCAGGTGTTGATTTCTAACTGGACGCCGAGAGATGCCAATGGTGAATTAAACGGTGCACTGGGGCCACAAAATAAACTTTCTGGCGCGACGGTTAATGTTCCCAATCCGCCTACCAGCTCTAACTTTGTTGTCGATTTAGCCGGAACGACTCAGTTTGGCAGCAGCTTCTCCGTGGATGATGTCGATCAAAACGGCTATACCACTGGGCGCTTGTCGGGCTTAAATATTGATAAAGGCGGAATTATTTTTGCCCGCTTCACCAACGGTGAATCGCAAGTGCTCGGCCAGGTGGTATTGGCGGACTTTGCCAATAACCAAGGCCTGCAACCCGTGGGGGATTCCATGTGGGCGGAGAATTACGAATCGGGGCCGCCGAATATTGGTTCACCCGGTACCGCCGCTTTGGGTGTGATTCAAGCCGGCGCCTTGGAGGAGTCCAATGTGGATTTATCTGAGGAGTTGGTGCGCCTAATTATCGCCCAGCGCAATTTCCAAGCCAGTGCCAAAACCATTGAGACCGCCAACCAAGTGACGCAGACGGTTATTAACCTGCGTTAATATTTTCTAATCTCACTGTTTATTTCCTTTTGGCCATCCCTTTAAAGAGGGATGGCCAAACTTTTCTTTCGCCTGCTCTTTTTTCTCCTCTTGCTAGATCAAGCACGTAGCGAACGACACTGGCACTGCCTTTGCAATACACCTGTTAAGACCCGATCCCGTCACGTTTTTTTGACGTTATTTTTACAGGTGTAAGATGGATAAAGCGCTCTATATCGCTATGACTGGTGCCAAGCACAATATGTTGGCGCAAACCCAGCACGCGAATAATCTTGCCAACGTTAATACTCAAGCCTTTAAAGCCGATTTCGCCCAGGCGCGCGCTATGCCTGTGTATTACGGCGAGGGGCTGCCGACGCGAGCCTACGCGCTGACAGAGCGACCTGCCACCGATTTCACGTTTGGTAGTCTCCAGGAAACCGGTCGCGATCTGGATGTCGCCATCGATGGTGAAGGATTTATTGCGGTACAGGACTCGACTGGAAATGAGGCTTATACCCGCTCGGGCGCTCTCTATACCGATAGCGTGGGAATATTGCGCACCGGCAATGGCTTGCCGGTAATCGGCAATGCGGGGCCGATCGCGATTCCTCCGGCGGAAAAGATCGAAATTGGTATCGACGGCAGCGTAACGGTTGTGCCTTTAGGACAGGGGCCGGAAGCACCGGTAGTGGTTGACCGTATTCGCCTGGTCAACCCCGGGGCTGCGCCAATGACAAAAGATGAAGACGGTTTATTTCGCCCGTTAGATATTCAGGATGTTCTCCCGCCCGATGGCAATGTCCACCTTGTTTCTGGATTTCTCGAAAGCAGCAACGTCAACGCGATTCATGAGTTGACCAGTATGCTGGCCTTAGCGCGACAGTATGAGTTGCAAGTAAAAGTGATGAGTTCCGCCAAAGAAATGTCGGAGTCGTCTGCGCGCCTATTGCAAATGAACGCGTAATGCTTGTCCATTGGGTACCAGCCATTTGGCTATTTTGAATTTTATTGCTCGAGGTTGTTATGCACGCAGCACTTTATGTAAGTAAAACCGGATTGTCCGCCCAGGACACTCAGCTCACTACAGTTGCCAATAATTTGGCGAACGTCGGCACTGTCGGCTTTAAGCGCGACCGCGCCGTGTTTGAAGATTTGCTGTATCAAATTCAGCGTCAACCGGGCGCACAGTCCACCGAGGAAACGCAGTTGCCGTCCGGTTTGCAGTTGGGAACGGGCGTGCGGGTGGTCGGTACGCAAAAACAATTTACCGAAGGCAGTTTGCAAGTGACCGACAATGCTTTGGACGTCGCCATCGACGGTCGTGGTTTTTTGCAGATTCTGCAGCCCGACGGCACCCTCGCGTACACCCGCAACGGCCAATTGCACTTAAATGCTGAGGGCCAAATGGTGAGCGCCAATGGCCTTTTGCTGCAGCCGGTTATCACCATTCCCGAAGATGCCCAGACGATTACCATTGGTACAGATGGCACCGTCAGTGTTGTAGTTCCCGGCAACGCTCAGCCCCAAGAGTTGGGTAACATCCAGCTGGCGGACTTTGTGAATCCCGGTGGTTTGCAGGCCGCGGGCGGCAATTTATTTCTCGAGACCGCTTCTAGCGGTAACCCCATATTGGGCGTTGCTGGCCAAGATGGATTAGGTGAACTGCAGCAGGGAAGTTTGGAAAACTCCAACGTGGATATAGTGGAAGAGATGGTGAATATGATCACCACTCAGCGCGCTTATGAAATGAACTCTAAAGTGGTGTCCACAGCCGATCAGATGTTGCAGTTTGTGACGCAGAATCTTTAAGGCGTGGTAGAGCTATGACACTTCAGCGGATTTTTTGGATTGTTTCTATAGCGGTTCTGATGAGCGGCTGCGTCGTGAGCGCGCCAGTGCGGCCGGACGATCCTTATTACGCACCGGTTCTGGCGCCAACCTCGGCAACAGCTCAACAAACCAATGGCTCTCTCTACCAAGCCAATACCAGTCGGGATTTATTTTCCGATAACAAAGCCGGCAGGGTAGGGGACATTTTAACCGTGGTCCTCGAAGAAAGAACGGTATCGCGCAAATCCAGCAATGTGGACGTTAATAAAAGCTCAGAAGTTTCGATTCCCGGCGGTGCCAATGCGACGGTATTAGGCAATCCGGTCGGCTTTAAAGGCTTAAGTTTGGGCACTAATTTATCGGCAGATCGCGAATTTAATGGCGAGGCGGATGCGGCGCAGAGCAATAATTTAATCGGCGATGTGACCGTGTCGGTGGTTGATGTTTGGCCGAACGGCACCTTAGTCATTCGCGGGGAAAAATGGCTGACCTTGAATCGCGGAGATGAATATATTCGCGTCAGTGGTTTGGTTCGTCCCGACGATGTGCGCTCGGACAATACTGTGCTCTCGACCAAAGTCGCCAATGCGCGCATTAGCTATGCCGGTACTGGTGCTCTGGCCGATTCGCAGACAATGGGTTGGCTAAGCCGATTTTTCAACAGTGGTTATTGGCCGTTCTAGGCCAATGTTTGAGGTAATCAAGATGCTAAAGCACTTGGGCTATCTGGTATTGATCGTAGTGGTCGCTTGGCAGAACCCGGCATCCGCCGCGCGGCTTAAAGATATTGCCGCGGTGGAAGGCGTACGCAGCAACCAATTAATAGGCTATGGCTTAGTGGTGGGGCTCGATGGTAGTGGTGACCAGACCAACCAAGCTCCTTTTACGACTCAGTCGTTTGCCGCCATGCTCAAACAATTTGGTATCACAATTCCGGAGGGCGTGCGCTTCCAGTTAAAAAACGTTGCGGCGGTGGCCATTCATGCCGAAATTCCTGCATTCGCCAAGCCGGGTCAAACCATTGATATTACAGTGTCGTCCATCGCCAATGCGAAAAGCTTGCGCGGCGGCAGTTTATTGATGACGCCACTGCGCGGTGTCGATGGGCAAGTGTATGCACTGGCGCAAGGCAATTTAATTGTCGGTGGTTTTGGCGCCGAAGGTCGCGATGGCTCACGGGTTACGGTGAATGTTCCCAGCGTCGGTCGCATCCCCAACGGTGCCTTGGTGGAGCGTTCGGTACCCACCAGCTTTGGCAACAATGGCCGCATTGTTTTTAATCTGCACACGGCCGATTTCACCACCGCCAAGCGGGTTGCAAAAAGCATTAATCATTTATTAGGACCGGATGTCGCCGCCGCGATGGACGCAGTTTCCATCTCTGTTCAGGCGCCGCAAAATCCTGCCCATCGCGTAGATTTTTTGTCACTACTGGAAAATATCGAAGTAGAGCCCGGTGAGGTGGCAGCCAAAGTGGTGATCAATTCGCGCACCGGGACCATAGTCGTCGGGCAGCATGTACGAGTCGAACCGGTTGCCATTACTCACGGCTCGCTGACGGTGACGGTGAGTGAAAATGTCCAAGTAAGCCAGCCCAACGCCTTGGCGCAGGGGCAAACGGCGATTGTGCCCAACAGCCAGGTGCAAGTGAGCGAAGAGACCTCACCCATGTTCAAATTTAATCCTGGGCCTACGCTGGATGAAATTGTGCGGGCCGTCAATGAAGTGGGGGCAGCGCCGGGTGACTTAATGGCCATTCTTGAGGCGCTGCGCCAGTCCGGTGCCTTAAAAGCCGAAATTATGGTGATCTGATGGACTTGCACGCCTCCCGATCCGCTCTGCCAACAACGGATGTTTATACCGATGTGCAGGGCTTGCAAAGCCTGAAAGCAGAGCGCGATCAGGATGTGGCGCTGAAAAAAATTGCTCAGCAATTTGAGTCGCTGTTTCTTCACGAAATGCTGAAAACCATGCGCAAAGCCAATGAGATGTTTGAAGAAGGCAGCTTATTTAATGGCAAGGACACGCAATTTTTCCGCGATATGTATGATCAGCAACTGTCCCTGAGTCTTGCCCAAAAAGGCACCGGACTGGCAAACGTCATCTACGAGCAATTGAGTCGACAGTATGTGCAGGGTGCCGAGCCAGATGCCAATAGCGTGGTGAAGGATTTACCCGTACCGCCACGGACATCATCGGTCGCGGATAAACGCTCCTTCGCGCCCGAGGCAGTGGAGATTCCCGGCGATAAGTCGGTGGAGTCCAGCAAGCCGGCTGCCGATCAAGGGTCTTTTGCCAACGCGCGCGAATTTGTTGAGACGGTGTTGCCTCATGCTCGGGCAGCGGCAAAAGCGCTCGGGCTCAATCCGCTCCTAATCACCGCACAGGCCGCGCTGGAAACGGGCTGGGGAAAATACGTCATTCGCGATTCGTCGGGCGCCAGCACAAACAACCTCTTTAATATCAAAGCGGATCGCGCATGGCAGGGCGAGAAGGCCGAGGTGAGCACCCTGGAATATCGTGGCGGCGTCCCGGTGCGCGAACAAGCGCAGTTCCGCCAATACGGTGATATTGCCGAGAGTTTTGCAGATTATGTAGGGTTTCTTAAGAGTAACCCGCGTTATCAAGACGCTTTGGCCGTCGCCAGCAGCGACCGTGATTTCGCTTTCGGCCTGCAAAATGCAGGCTATGCGACAGACCCCGCTTACGCCGACAAAATTTTATCAATTGTCCAGCGGTTGCGCGCCGATGATTCCCTTGTCGACGCGTCCTTTTGATTAGGTAGTTATCCATGGCCAATGATTTATTGGGTGTCAGTCTCACCGGTTTAAAAGTCAGTCAAACGGCTTTGCGCACGGTGGGTCATAACATTGCTAACGCGGGCACTGACGGTTATAGCCGTCAGCGCATTGATGCGACCACGAACCCGGCCATGCTGCGCCATGGCAATTACGTTGGCAGCGGGGCGCACGTCAACAGCGTGGAGCGTATCGTCAACGATTTTGTCACCTCGCAAATGCGCAGTGACGGAACCTTATTTAACGACCTGGATGCTTACTTCGAACAAATTCGCCAGTTGGATAACCTGCTGTCTCACGAATCCACGGGCTTAAGTGCCAGCTTGAATAAATTTTTTTCGTCCATGCAAAATGGCGCGGACGATCCCACATCAATGTCTGCGCGGCAGCTGATTATTAGCGAGGCCAATAATCTGGCAGACCGGTTCAACACTTTGCATCAGAGTTTGCAGAATATTGGCAAAGGCACCGAAAGCGGTATGGCGGTGGCGGTCAACCATATCAATACCCTTGCCGATAATATTGCCCGCTTGAATGTGCAGATTACCCACGCCATGGGTTCGGGGGGCGGCGCCGCTCCCAATGATTTGTTGGACCAGCGAGATCTTGCACTACAAGAATTATCGAGCTTGGTATCGGTACAGGTTTTTGATCAAGGCAACGGTCAACTGAACGTCAATATCGGCAATGGGCAGAGTTTGGTTTTAGGTGGTAAGGCGAGCAAGCTCGAGTTAGCCGGCAGTCAAAGCAATCCTGCGACCAAAGCGGTGGTGTTTTTTGATGGCACGCGCCGTTTAGATGTGACAGACGATTTAAAAGGCGGAAGCCTGGGTGGCTTGGTTCGGTTTCGCGATGAGGCGATGGCCTCGATCTACAACCAACTGGGTCGTATCGCCGTAACCATGGCGGACACTTATAATAAGGCTCATCACCAAGGTGTCGACTTAGACGGGCAGTTTGGTGGTGACTTCTTCTACGATATTAATGCGGAAGATATCGCTCGCAACCGGGTTATTGGCAACGCCAATAATGCGAATCCTCCCGATCGCCAATTAGCGCTTTACATCAATGATAGCGCCAGCATTACCAACAGCGACTACGAAGTTACTTTGCAGCAGGGCGGGCTTTATCGCATTCAGCGGTTGGACGATGGGACAGAGGTGGCAAGCGGCATACTGGGTAGTCATCTGCCGACACGTGTTTCGTTCGATGGCTTAGAGTTGGAATTTCAGCGCGGTTCTTTTCAGGGCGGCGATAAATTTTTACTGCAGCCCCTGCGCAATGCCAGCGCCGATTTTTCGGCTTCGGTCGGCTCGCCGCGAGATATCGCTTTCTCCAGCCCACTGTTAACCGACGCCGATTTGGGTAATCGCGGTACGGGCACCATCAGTGCCGGAGAAATTCTCTCGCTCAAGGATGCCAGCGGTAATCCTTTGCCGCTTTTTGCCGAGGCTGGCGTTATGTCGCCGCCGCTGGTGGTGGTTTTTAACACACCTTATTCCTACGACATCATGGATAACAGCGACCCCGGTAACCCGGTGCATCTGAATCCGCCCATTCGCGACCAGCGCTATGTTCCAGGAGTGGCGCAGAACTTATTTCCGCAAAATATTGGTGGCACCTTGGTGACCACTAACGGTCATTTGCTTGGATTGCCGGAAGGGCGCTTGCCGGTGACTCAAGCTGCACTGCAGCCCGGCGGGCAAGAGCCGGATTTTAGCAATACGGATTTTAGCGGCGCGCCATTTTCTTTTGATATTTCGGTCGCCGGAACACCCAACAGTGCGCGCGATGGCAATTTCACTGTTGTGGTCGATGGCGACGGCATCACCGATAACCAGAGTTTGCTGACCCATCTGAACGCCAAGCTTGCCGGTACAGACGTGTCGGCTTATATCGCCGATGATGGCAGTTTGGCCTTTCGCCTGCGTACACCCGGTTACGGCAATCTCAGTTTAGCGAACTTTTCGGGCAATACCGCTGGCGCCGAAACCTTGTTGGGAATCGATTCGGGATTGTCCTATACCACTGTGGCAAACGAAGATGGTGTGGCGGGTGTTGGCGGCTTAGGTAATGGCTATCCGGCGGAAATGATCACCATAACTCGACCCTCGACTGAGCCGGGCGGCAAGCCCATTAGTACTAATCTTTACACTACGCAAAACGCCTCGGCTAAAACACTGGCCAGCCAACTGAATAGCCAAGCGGGTGTAGAGGCCAACGCATTTAATTATTTGGAAATATCCGACCTCCAGGTTACTCGCAGCGCACCTTTGCAAATTCAGCTCAATGGTGAGGACTTGCTGGAATATTCACTGGAAGCGACCACAGGTCTACCAATACTGAGCACGGCAGTGCCCAATCCTGTCGATGAACCGGATGCTTTTTACGACTATGTCGCCGCGCGCATTAATGGCAATGCCAACTTACAGAAAATTGGCGTATATGCGGTTGCGGGTGAAAATGCTTTAACCGGTGCGCGGGAATTGCGCGTGTTTGGTAGCGAAGGTGACGACTTTAATCTGGCCTTTACCGCTGGCGCGGGGCAGAGCATTAACATCAGCGATGGTGAGCGCAGCCCGGTCGCATTGAGCGGTGCGGGCAACGGCGTGAGCTCGCAGATTGTTGTGGGCGGCCGATTGGATGTCAGTTTGAATGACGGAATTCAGATCGGCACGCTCCCGCCGGACAGTATGATTTTTGGCGACACCCGTGCCGGGGGATTTGCTCTGCCCAATTACCTGGGTATTCAGGCCACTATTAGCGGTACGCCGCAGGCGGGTGATCGCTTCACTTTGGACATTAATCACGACGGTGGGCTGGATAACCGCAATGCCTTGAATATGGTAAACCTGCAGCAACGAAAAACCGCAGGGGGTGCGGGCGTTACCGTCGGTCAAATGTACGGGGCCTTGGTGGAAAGTGTGGGTATCGACACCAGCTCAACCAAAATGAACCGTCAAGCAGCGGAACGTGTTTTGCAACAAACAACCGAATTGCGCAACTCTATTTCGGGCGTCAATTTGGATGAAGAGGCTGCCGACCTGATCCGGTTTGAGCAATTATTTTCAGCCAATGCTCAGGTTATTTCGGTAGCAAGAGATATTTTTGATCGTCTGATCAGTGCGTTTTAACTCGCATTGACGAGCAGTCGTTAGGTAATCCTATGAGAGTGTCATCCCTACAGATTTTTAATGTCGCGCGCACCAGCATGGCGGAGGCGAATCAGGAAATCATAAAAACGCAGGAGCAGATGTCCACCCAAAAGCGGGTGCTGTCGCCAGCGGACGACCCGGTCGCATCAACCAAAATTCTGCAGCTGACGGATGAACTGGCCAATATTGATCAATATCTTAAAAATATTGATATTGCAAAAAACAGTCTGACCATGGAAGAAGCGGTGCTCGGCAGCGTTGTAAGCGTGATCCAGAATATGCAGGAGTTGGCGGTTGCCGCCGGCAATACAGCGCTTCTGAGCAAAAGCGAATACAGCTCCATGGCAGAGGCCGTGTCCACCCGGATGGACGAGCTGATGAGCTTGATGAATACTCGCAATGCTAATGGTGACTATATTTTTGGTGGTTACAAAAGTGCGGGGCAGCCTTTTAATGGCGATTCTTTTAATGGCTTTCAGTATCAGGGCGATGATGGTCAGCAATTTATCAAAATTGCTAACAATACTCAGATAGCGGCAACGGACTCGGGCAAAGGCATTTTTTTAGATGTTCGCAGCGCAAATAAAACCATGAGTACCAGCGCCAGCCCGGCAAACACCGCAAGCCCACCTGCACGTATTAGCTTGGGGGAAGTGGTAGACCAAAATTCCTACGATGAATTCTATCCCGAAGACATAATGATATCCTTCAATGCGGACAGCAATATTAATCCTCCGGGGAAAAACTTTACCGCTACCGAACGCTCTACCGGTCGGATAATAGCGGCCAACCAACCCTACAACCCAGGTGAGGAGATACAGCTTAAAGGCGTGAGCGTCAAAATTCTAGGGGCGCCCGCCTCGGGCTCTCCGGCCGTTGCGGCGACTTATTCTTTTGGCACCGATTTGGCGCAGATATTTCCGGCAGATTTTAGCGCGCCTAATAATGCCTCATTCAGTGTTACGGTCGGTGGTCGAACGGAGCGTTTGGTGTTGGACGCCAATATTACCAATACCGCCGATCTGGTTGCGAACCTTACCAATGCCACGAATGGCAATGCTGGGCGTTTGGCGAATTTGGGCGTTACCGTGGATAACAATGGTCTGCACATGGCAAAGGGTGTCAATATCACCATCGCCAGTGGATCGCCGGCAATTGACGCCGCACTCGGTATTAATGCCACTGCCGGCAGTCAATCTACCAACGGTCAGACGGCTCGCGCCGGAGATCGATTTTTTATTGAATCGACGGAAAAGCAGGACATCCTCACCACTCTGGGGCGCTTTAAAAATGCAATGGAGAATTTTGACGGTAGCGCCGAAGGCAAGCAAGCAATTGCCGACATAGTGGCGGCGACACTCAGCAATCTTGCCAACGGCCTTGACAGTGTGATTGATTCTCAAACCAAAATTGGCGCGCGGATCAATTCTTTAGAGGCGACTCGTAATCTGCATCTGGATACCCAGATTGTCAGCAAAGAAATTATGAGTAAGCTCCGCGACGTCGACTACGCCGAGGCCGCCACGCGCTTATCTCAACAGTCTCTTATCCTACAGGCTGCCCAACAATCCTTTATCCGCGTCAGCCAGTTGAGTCTGTTTAATCGGATGTAAACAATAAAGATAGGCGCGGATTATCCTAAGCGGATACCGCGCCTTCAAAAAGATCAGGCTTAAAAATCAGACTTAAGTCGTTGTCTTAGTCAAACAATCGAAAACTTTGCTTTTCTGACTCTCCCATTCCCCATCTCGACTGATCATTTGAGTGGGAAAACCCCTGGCTCGTGGCTTATTTAGAGTGATTTAAGTCACTTGCGTTTATCACGCTTGCAAGAGCTGTCCATAGCTCGCCTATTTCCTTTATCCCAAAGCACCGCCAATGGCAACGCATCTCCGCGTTTTATCGGACTTGGTGGTGCAAGCGGCAAAAAATTGTCCTTTACCCCTGCAACCTTTTGCCGCTTCTTTCTCCGCGCCCGGATAAAACGTCAAAAATGCGGCAAAAAAGCCGGGTTTTCGGCTTTGGCACAGCGGTTGCAATATTGTGCTCAGTCAAGTGCTCTATTAAATGAGAAAAGTCTCGCGATTTAGTTGGGCCGAAATTCCGACAGATCTTTGCACGGTATTTAGCACGCTGCTTTAAGTAAAGACTGGTACGGCTGTATTTTAGGTAACAGGAGATGAGCTATGCCTCTGATTATTAATACCAACGTTTCGTCCTTGAATGCACAGCGACAGTTGGTGAATTCCGGTAACGAACTCTCGACCGCTATGGAGCGCTTGTCTTCTGGTAAGCGCATTAATACGGCGGCGGATGATGCTGCAGGCCTCGCCATCTCCAATCGAATGACGTCGCAAATACGCGGCCTTAATCAGGCGGTGAGAAATGCCAATGATGGCATTTCCTTAATTCAAACCGCCGAAGGTGCGCTGGACGAATCCACCAATATCCTGCAGCGTATGCGCGAGCTGGCGATTCAGTCGGCGAACGGTATTTATGACGACGATAACCGCGCAACTTTAGATGCAGAAGTGCAACAGCTGATTCAAGAGCTGGACCGCATCGCCAAAACCACCACCTTTAACGGGCAGCCTTTGTTAGACGGCAGCATGGGCAACGTAGAGTTACAGGTGGGAGCCCAGGCCAATCAAACGATTAATATCAATATCCAAGCCATGGACGCCAGGACCTTGGGGATGGGATCCGTTTCGGTGGATATGTTAGGTGCACCGGTAACTTCGAATCTAGCAGGCCTGGTGCTCAACGATACCGATATCTTAATTAATGGGCAGTCCATAGGACGCTTTGACGGTACCAGAGACGATACCTTTCAGACGCTGATTGACAATATCAACAAAAATGTTCGCGGTGTGGAGGCTTCGGGTTATACCGCATTGCAGTCAACGGCAGTGGGCGATGGGGTTTTGGAAAATGGCAATAAATTAGAAATCACGCTTGAAGCTGCCGATGGCAGCGGTGTCACCGTATTTAATATTACCGATACCAAAAGCATGAAGGAGCTGGTTGAAAAGATAAATACAGTGACGGGAGGTATTGTTAGCGCCGATACCGATAGTAATGGGCGTTTAAGTATTTCCAATAATACCGGTGCGACAATCACGGTTCAGGCGGTGGGGCCAACGGGTGCTGATGCAGACGCTGTTTCTCAGATGGTGGCGAAGTCTACCGGATTTGCCTTGTTTGACGCCTCTGCGGCAGTAGGTGCAAAAAGCACGACCGACTCTGCCTCGGGCCAAATTATCTTAACCTCTAAACACGGTGATCCCATTACCGTGGGGCTTGGCTCGACGGGCGACATTGGCAAGTTACAACAGCTTGGTTTTAGAGAAACTACGGAGCCCGGTGTAGTAAAAGGTGTGGGGATTTCTGCTGCGGATGTTCCATGGGGTGTCGGTGATTTGACGCTCAATGGTGTCGCCATTGATAACAGCAACACCGACAGCTTGCAGGGGAAGGTGAATGCGATAAATCGTCAGAGTGCTGATACCGGTGTGGTGGCTGCGGCTTACTCCAGCGTATCCATTCGCAATATTGATATGTCGGTGTGGGACAACGCAGCAGCCACCATGGGCATTAACGGGGTCGAAGTTGACCTGGGGAACCCGGCGTTGCCGGCGAACCCGACTATGTCGGATTTGGTGGATGCGTTCAATGCAAAAACCGATGCGACAGGTGTATCCGCGTATTTATTAGGTGATCGGATTGTTCTCGAATCCGACCAGGGCGCAATCAATATCGGTGTTGCACAGAGCGGGGATATTTTTGGTGCCGCCTTTACTGATACGGACTTTGCCTTTTCCATTGGTGCCGATGTTGACGCTGATGGGGTGGCGGATACATCGACCTTTACTATGCCAGGTGCGGGGGGCGTGACGGTCCCCGCCGGCCTAAAACTCACCAGCACTACCGGTCAGCCCATCAGTATTGAGTTGGGACCTAATGCCGATTCGGCGACCCTCGGCTTATTGGAAGCCAACTCCACCGCGGAAGGTCGCTTTGGTACCGCTATCGCCAGTGTGGGGATCGATACCGCAGCCAAAGCGCAAAAAGCCATTGGCGTGATTGATAAAGCACTGGAGACCATTAACGACATTCGCTCGCAATTGGGGGCGGCCAATAACCGCCTGGATTTCACCATCAATAACCTGATGTCGGTAACGGAGAATACAGCCGCAGCGCGCTCGCGTATTTTGGACGCGGATTTCGCTGCTGAAACCGCCGCCCTCAGCCGCGCCCAGGTATTGCAGCAGGCCTCACAGGCGATGCTCGCCCAGGCGAATGCGCAATCACAACAAGTGTTGCAGCTACTGCAAGGCTAATCAGCCCACTCATTCCGCTAAGCCTTCTAAAGCCCGGTGCCTCAGGTATCCGGGTTTTTTTTGTCCCCGAGTAAAGCGCATTGATGGAGTAAAGGGGTGAGCAAATGGGATTAAGTATAAAAAGCCGTTTTTCATGCTTATACGATCTAACTAGTCGGGGTTTCGCGGAATAATTAGTAGAAAAGTACTAAAGAAAATAACGGGTGTGCCGAAAAGCAGTGCAGAAGCGCTCTTTGAGCTTCGCCTGCAGGCTAGTAGACATGGCTTGCAAGCAATCTGACAGCAACTCAGTTAGGAGGCTTACATGCCACTTTATATTAATACCAACGTATCTTCGCTCAACGCACAGCGCCAATTGATGAGCTCTGGCCAGGAGCTAGATAAAGCCATGACACGTTTGTCATCCGGTATGCGGATCAACTCTGCCGCCGATGACGCCGCTGGTCTGGCGATTTCTAACCGTCAAACCTCGCAAATTCGCGGCTTGGATCAAGCCGTACGTAATGCCAACGATGGTATCTCCCTGATTCAAACCGCTGAAGGTGCTTTGTCCGAAAGTACCAACATCCTCCAGCGTATGCGCGAACTGGCCATCCAGTCGGCGAACGGTATCTACGGCGACGACAACCGCGCCGCCCTGGATGCGGAAGTTCAACAGCTGGTTTCCGAGCTGGACCGAATCGCCGAAACCACCACCTTTAACGGTCGCACAATCTTTGACGGCTCAATGAAAGATGTAGACCTACAAGTCGGCGCCCAAGCCAATCAGACCATCAACCTGAAAATGCAGGCAATGGATGCTAAGACGTTGGGTATGGGATCTACCAGTGTGGATATGATGGGGGCGAAAACAGATTTAACGGGCGTGACGTTTTCAGACGGAGACGTGTCAATTAATGGGCAGTCCATTATCAAAGGCACGGATACTTGGACTGAAGGTGCGGACCAAGTTCAAGATTTGCTTGACCATATCAACAAAAACGTTAACGGCGTTACCGCATCTACCTACGCAGTAGCCTCCGCTACGTCGGCGGGTACCGGCGTTTTGGCTGCTGGCGAGAGTGTTTCAGTTACCTTGGAACATTTGGATGGCACATCAAGCACCATCGAAGTGGGTGGCGGAACAACCACTCTGCAGGAACTGGTAGACAAAATGAATACTGCGGGCGGAGGCAAGTTTTCAGCTTCCCTCGACGACAATGGCAAAGTCTCCATTTCCGCAGAGAATGTTGCGAGTATTACTGTTGCTGACGACACTGCAGCTTTGGGTGCTGATATCACCGATCCAGCTAACGCCAACATCACACTAAAAGCCGATAACGGTGATCCGATCTCCGTTACCCGAGGGTCTACTGGTACCTTGGAGCAGTTGAATGCGCTTGGCTTTCGGGAAAATGATCAGGCTGGCGTAATTGAAGGTCATGCAATAGGCGCTGCTGCGTTTGCAGTAGGTGACTTGCAGATTAATGGTGTAAACGTCGGTGCGTCTAAAACTGGAGGTTTGCAGGACAAGGTAAGTGCTATTAATGCCGTTTCTTCTGAAACTGGTGTGACGGCTAAGGCGTTTACCTCAGTGTCTTTGGATTTTGGTGGCGTAGCTCTGTCCGATTTGGCTGGCGGAACTATGGCGATGAATGGCGTTGACATCACCATCGCGGCCGGAACGGCAACGACCAAACTCTCTGACGTTGCAGCGGCATTCAATGCTCAAACGGATGCCACCGGCGTCACCGCGACAGTATCAGGTACTCGGTTGATACTAGAAGGTAATGTCTCGCAGATCGCATTTGGTGAAGGTGTTGGTGGAACCCCAGCTGCACCAGAAGCAGCGTTGACGGATGGTACAAATATTGTGGCGTTAGCAATTGCAGGGGATGAGGGATCGGCAGCAGCAATAAATGGTACAACCAATGGTGTGGCCGCTGGTGGTATCCAACTCGTTAGCGACAACGGCAACCCAATTTCCGTCAAACACGCTAACGATTCAGAAGCCAAAACCGGCCTGATCGACTCTAACGTGATGGGTGGAGGCGCCTTTGGCTCTGCCATCGCCAGTATCAGCATTGCTACGGAATCTGGTGCGCATAAGGCCATCGGCGTGATCGATAACGCGCTAAAAACGGTGGACGATATGCGGTCGCAGTTGGGTGCGGTAAATAACCGCCTCGACTTTACCGTGTCCAACCTGTCCAACGTTATTGAAAACACTCAGTCGGCACGAGCTCGTATCACGGATGCGGACTTTGCGGCGGAAACGGCGGCCCTTAGTCGGGCGCAAGTTCTGCAACAGGCCTCACAAGCCATGCTGGCCCAGGCCAACGCAAGGCCGCAGCAAGTGCTGTCGCTGCTGCAGTAAGGTGAACAGGATTAACCCGGTGGCAACGCCGGGTTGTTTTATAAAAATGTTGGCGGGTTCGCAAACTCTTCGCAGGAAGAGGGCGTGGCCCGCCAATTTTGTTTTGGAGGTTAGCCCATGAATGAAGTGAGATTGTCGCCTATAGCGAACGCAGCGGTGACGCAGCCTGCTTCATCGAGGGGGGGCGATGTGGACAATGCTGTAACTGCCGTCGGCAAAACTTTGCCGCTCACCACAGCGGAAAAACAACCCGCTCCTGTGGATGTGCGACCGGACCCGGCATCTTCATCTGAGCAGCTGCAAAAAGCAGTGGTTGCCATCAACGAGTATGTGCAATCCATTAATCGAGATTTGCAGTTCAGCGTAGATGAAGATACCGACCGCACAGTGATTAAAGTGATCGACAGTGAGTCGGGAGAATTGATTCGGCAAATACCCGATGAAGTTTTTCTGGAGCTGGCACGGAAGCTGAATGAGGATGGTGGCTTGCAGTTGATCGACGCCCTCGGATAACTCAACGATCCATCAGGGACGCGATTGCCGGAATGGCAGATCGCAAACCTTCGGCAAGATGCATGGCTCGCTATGCATCTTTTTCGCGTTTGATGATGAACAGCTCGCGCAGCCTGAGGACACGGCGGCGCGTGGGGCGTTGACTATACTGTATTGATGGCGCATAGCACTTAGGCTTTGCAATAGCGCACGGCGCTCAAGAGTTGGCCTGCTCGGCCGATAACCGAACAGGCGGTGGAGGTTGCCATGATCGACAACAACATTATCAAATCCCTCGGCGCTGGCTCTGGCATTGATACCAAAGGGCTGGTCACGCAATTAGTGGAGATCGAACGCGCTGCTCCCCAAGGCCGCATTGATGCCAAGCGGGAAAAGGCACAAGCGCAGATCTCCGACTTCGGCGTGCTGGCGGGTGCGATGGATAAGTTGAAGTCCACCATCTCCACCTTGATGGATAAAGAAGGTCTATTTAGTAAATCCGCGTCTTATACCTCCAGTGATGCTCTGGTACCGACCAAGCTTGCGACCAACGTACAAACTGGTACCTACGGGTTCGAGGTCAAGGCGTTGGCTGCCTCGCAATCGCTTACATTTGCCCCGCTGAGCAGCGCCACGGATTTTGTTGGCGAAGGCGTTTTGCACTTTAATTTCGGCAGCTGGAGTCGAGATGGCAATGACGACCCCGAAACGTTTACTGCGGATGCGGGAGCCGATAGTTTTTCGATTACGATCGATAGCACCAACAACACCCTAAATGGGTTAAAGGATGCCATTAATAAAGCGGATAAAGGCGTTCAGGCCAGTGTGATTTTTGATGGTGCCGGCTATCGCCTTGTAGTGACCGCCCCCTCCGGCGCGAATAAAGAGCTGCAGGTGATAGCGGAAGAGGCGGGTGATACTCCCAGCAATACCGATAGTACGGGCCTTTCTCGTTTTGCATTTAACGATGCGATTGCCGGTATGACCGATATTGAACGGCAAAAAGGTGCCGATGCCCGCCTCGTCATTAATGGCCTGGAGCTAACGCGCGCTACCAATACCATTACCGATGTTGTGGAAGGACTTACGCTGGATTTAATGAAAGCCTCACCCGGCGAAGTTGTCACCGTGACCGTGTCGGACGATACCAATTTTGCCGAGCAAAAAATTCGTGAGTTTGTCGACGGCTATAACGCCTTCCTGGAGGAAACCAAACCGCTCTTCTCTTTTAATAAAGAAGAGGAAAAATGGGGCTCCCTGAGTAACGACTCTCTGGCTAAATCCGTATTAACGCGCTTCCGTGCGATTATCGGATCGGCGATTCCCGGCCTGACGGATTCCAATTTTTCGGCACTGACTAATTTAGGCATTCGTACGCAATTGGATGGCACGCTGAAAATTCATGAAGATGATTTTCAGAAAGCCATGACACAGAATTTTACCGATGTCCAAAAACTCTTGGCGCCTCATACCCATTCCACCGTCAGTGATATTACCGTCAACAGCTTCGGCAAGCAGACGCAGACGGGCAGTTATGATGTAGTGGTGACCACGCCGCCGCGCAAGGGTTATTTCACCGGTCAGGAAATGGGCATAAGTGCCGCGTTTCCCAACTTCGACACCACCGGGAAAAGCTATAGCTTTACCCTAAATGTGAATGGCGTGGAGTCGGGTGTTATTGAGCTGCCTGCTGATGCTGCCTATGCCTCGACCACGGATTTGGTGGCCGCTATGCAAAGCGCTATCAACGCCGATAGTAAGTTACGCGCAGGAGGCATTACGGTCTCGGTGACCCACGATTCAGCGACCAATCAACTCGCCATCACCTCTACTCGTTACGGCACCAACTCTTGGGTGGACGTGGTGTCCGCCAGTGAAGACGCCATAGCCGATTTAGGTGTAGCAGAAGGGAAAGGCCAAAAAGGCGTCGATGTGGCCGGTACTGTCAACGGTGTGCCGGGCTTTGGGTTAGGCAACGTGCTCTTGCCAAAACTGGGTGAAAGAGCCGAAGGCTTGACGATGATTATCGGCGAAAATGCGACCGGTGGTAAGGTGAGTTTTTCCCGCGGTTTTTCCGGTCAGATGGAAGAAGTAATTGGTCAATTTTTGCAGAGGAACGGTTTGTTCGATTCCCGCGAAGATGTATTGGATCGTCAACTGACGGATTTGGAAGATCAGGAAACGCGATTAGAACGGCGGATGAGCGCCTATCAAGAGCGCTTAATGCAACAATTTATTGCCATGGAGTCCATTTTGAATGGCCTAAATTCTCAGGGCGGATTCTTGGAAAATCTAATTGACTCACTACCCTTTACCGCCAGTAAGAAGTAACACTAT
>CAYZVN010000002.1:87274-88827 GCA_964482025.1 uncultured Saccharophagus sp.
CTTGGAAAATCTAATTGACTCACTACCCTTTACCGCCAGTAAGAAGTAACACTATTACCGCCAGTAAGAAGTAACACTATTACCGCCAGTAAGAAGTAACACTATAAGGCAGTTATCATGTGCAACCTCAGTCTAAAATCGTTCCTTGCATGAACGGTGGACGTAGCTCAAAACACCTGCTTGTGCTATGCAACCTAGCCTTGCTATGTCTTTTTTCAACAATTGTTTCCGCACAGAATGTTACCCGCGTCCAAGTGGCTTCTCGCGGAGACGAGACCGCCAACTACGCCATCGAGATGATCCGTCTAGGTTTGGAAAAAGCGGGCAGACGCTTTGAAATCAACGTCCAAAATGAAGCATTGAGCGCACCCCGGCAACGGGAAGAATTAATTGCCGGAAATATCGACATTATCTGGACGGCAACCAATATGGATATGGAAGAAAATGCGTTGCCGGTCAGAGTTCCGCTATACAAAGGCTTACTCGGCCACCGCATCCTGATTGTTCACAAAGATAACGCTCATTTGTTTGATTATGTAACCACCATGGAGGACGTGCGCAAATTCCGCTACGGACAAGGCGTCGGCTGGACGGATACCACCATTATGCAAGCTAATGGTATGACCGTTGTGCCGGCGACAAAGTATGAAGGCTTATTTCATATGACCGACGGCAAACGCTTTGATGCCTTCCCTCGTGGTGTCCACGAACCTTGGGGAGAACTTAAAAAGAATCCGGATTTAGAGCTTGCGGTGGATAAAAACCTGATGTTTGTTTACATCATGCCCTATTACTTGGTTGTCACACCGAAACGCCCGGACCTCGCCGCGGATATAGAACGGGGCCTGTTAATGGCAGTGGCGGACGGCAGCTTTGACGAGAAGTTTTTTAATAACGAAATGGTGAAGATGGTCTTGAAACACGCCAACCTCAAAGACCGCCGCACCTTCACCCTCCGCAACCCCGAACTTCCGCCGCGCACCCCCTTGGATAATCCCGCCCTTTGGATTGATATCTCCAAGCTCTAAGCGCTGACCACTCGCATGAACCACCCCAGTATCTCCGCTTGGCCTCGTGCCGGGCGGACTCTTTTTGGTGAAGTTTTGGCCAACAAAGCTTGTATAACCTGTGATCCTCCAGGTTTTAGGCGTCGATTAGCTCGATAAAGCGGAAGTTCCACGGACGCTGCTATTGGTAGGCGCGACCTTCAGCTTGGCCAGCTTCAACACATAACCCCGCGCTGGCTGCGTTTAAAGTCAAAAAAATGAAAGATTTTGGTCAATCTTGATAGGCACTTCGAGCTTTGTTGATCAGGTTCTCACCACAACCCTTCATTATGTTTCGTAAAGCGGCTTTTGACGCCAATCTCCCTCTGTCTAGATGCTGCGTTCCAGCAGTCGTGGGATAATCCCGCCCCAATTACAACCATACCGACAAAATACGACCATTCTGGAGCAACACCCCATGACACATATCCAGCGGCAAAGCCGCGTCCTTTTGCTGGTCATTATCAGTCTTTCCGCAATCTTAGCCGCTTGTAGTAGCGGTGGTGG
>CAYZVN010000003.1:0-85327 GCA_964482025.1 uncultured Saccharophagus sp.
GCTGAGTTGGCGATGGCGTAAATCAATAGCATCAATAAAAACGGCCCTGATGGGCCGTTTTTATTGACTAGATCTGTTCCTTAAGTCGCGCGACTTCTTCCTGCAATTTACTATCCTGCGATTTCTCAGCCGTCCCTTCCAATTCTTCCAACACCCTTAAAGCCGCAGCCTTTCTGCCGTCGGTCACCAAGGCTTGCGCGTAATGCAGGCGAATCTGCGGCAAATCGGCAATTCCCAATGCTTTTCTGAATATAAAAATGGCTCGGCTCGGGTTGTTATTTTTCAATAAAATTGTCGCGTATGTATCCAACAAAGCGGGATTTTCGGAAGACGCAAAGCTCTCCGTCAGCTGCAGCGCTTTGCGCCGTGCCTGGGACGAATCCATATGCTGAACCAGAAACAGTGCGTAATTATTTCGCACTGTTTCATTGTCCGTATGCTGCTGGACAAGCGCCTCATAAACATCCGCCGCCTGCTCTTTTTCCCCTGCTTGCTCTAAAGCGCGTGCGTAGGCGACGCCAACCGAAGCAATCGAAGTGCCTTTGTGAAACTGGCGCGCCAGTACATCCATCGCTGTCTTGCTATCGCCGGTGCGCTGATAAAGATCGGCTAATACCACTGCCCCTTCACCCCAATCAGGATGATTTTGCAGTGCTTGTACCACGCGTGGGATCAGCTTGGGTATCTGCTCTGGTTCGGCCAATTGTGTGAATAACAAGAGCGCGGGCAAATCGTTCTCTTGCGTTTCACTATGCTCGCGCAAAAAGGTTTTAAATTTCGGCAGGTCGTCTATGGCCTGCGCACTTGCCAGCATGGCTCGCAAGGCTTTTTCATAACTGCCGCGCAGCCTCACCGCTTCGCCAAAATGCGTCATCGCACCTTTGTGATCGCCTTTTCGTTGCTTAATAAAGCCTTGGAAAAAGGCAATATCGGCAGGATCCACCTGCCGCTCCCGCAATGTTGTCAGCAGTGCGTCCGCTTCTTTCTCATTGCCCGTCATAGCGGCAACTTGCAGCTTCATACTCAGCAGCGCCGTGTCCTGGGGATGTGATTGCAAGGCGCGCGCAAGGAGAGAGTAAGCCCGGTTGTAATGGGCTTTATTAATCGCTTCCGCGATGGCAAAACGCATAGCGGAATAATTTTGCGGGTCACGCTCTAAGATTTTTTGATAATAACTCGCCGCCACACCGGCTTTGCCCTGGTTGTGATAATAGGCCGCCAGCAATTCCATCGCCTCCACCAGATCCCGATTAATACTCAAGGCTTTATTTAAGTAGGGCACCGCTTGCTCGGAGCGCTGCTTTTGCAAAAGCAATTTTGCTTTTAATAAAAGTGCCGACACATGGGTGTCATTTATTTTTAACACCTGATCGACATAATCTTCCGCCGCCTGCCAGTCCTGCGTTAACCACGCGATTTCCGCCAACAGTGCCTGCGCTTCATAAATGGCTTTTTCGTCCGCCTGCGAATGATGCAAAATGGCCGTAAGATCCTGTTGAGCCAAACTGACATTATTATTTCCAAGGGCCGCGGTCACTCGATAAAACAGCAAACCTATGGGATTGTCCGCAGTTTGAATATAGTGATCCAGTAATTGACCCGCTTGCTGCGGCTCGCGGCTTTTCAGTAAATCCACCTGCAAGGTCTGCAGTGAATAAAAGTTGGGGTACTGATCAATGTAGCCCTGCAGGCTCGCCATAGTAGCGTCGTAGCCATCTCGCTCGTAGAGTAATTTTGTTAATTGCACAATTTGTGCTTCTGGAGATTCTGCGCTGGCGATAAGCGTCTGCAAGTCGTTTAAGGTCGCGTCTAGGTCGCCGCGTTCGTGATTCACCTCAATGCGCAACAGGTGGTACTGCAGCGGATCATCCGCCAGGGCAATCGCGCGATCCAGCGCCGCCAAAGCGTCATCCCATTGCTGTTGCTTCTTGGCATTCACTGCGGCTAAGCCCCACAACTCGGCGTTATCGGGGTAAGTTTTTAACGCTGTGTCGATCAGCTTCTGCGCGTCAGTCCAGCGCGACTCGGCAACGGCTATCGCCAGGGACAACTGATAGGCGCGAGCGTTGCCGGGAATCGCCGCACGCAGGCGTCGCTCCGCTTGCCGAGCGGCAGGCATATCTCCCGACAGTACCGCGAGCTCACCAAATTCATACTGGATATCCAGGTTTTTGGGATCGAGTTGGGCGGCCTTGGCAAGATGAAACTGCAGCGCGCCCTGTTCTTTTCGCTCGCGCGCAATCTTTGCCAGCCCATAATAGGCAGCGGCACTGTCAGGGTTGAGCGCCAACGCATTGCGATATTCAATGCGCGCCTTATCCAATTCCTGCTGCTGATAAAACTCGTCGGCGCTAACCAAATAATCTGCGTCGGTCTTTTTGTTTCGACAACCGCTATTTACCGTTAAAGCCGCCGCTAACATGAACAACAAAAAGAGGTGTGATCGAGACACAAGCGTTACCTTAATTTAAAGAAGCATTCGGCAGATATTGCTGGACCATGGGTTGCGCCAAGGTGATGAAATCGCGGATTTTCGCCTCGGATTTCGCCATATCCTCGGCATCGAGGACCGGCATGGACACCCGAATCAGCGCGCCGTCACTGCGACCGGTTTGCATAAAGTCGCGCAGCAATAGCCATTTTTTATAATATTCGTTGGCGACCACTGTACCGCGCTCGGCAAACCAGTAGTACACCAAGAGTTTTTGCCCTTCACGCACAATCACCGTGCGATTCATCGGCAAACCGCGCAACTGAACCCGCTCAAAGGTCTCAATTTCCCAGCCGCCACCGGGAATACAAACTCGCGGAGAGTGAGGCGATTCACCGTTGCGCTGATTAGCATAAAAGGCAACGTAGAGGTTAATCGGCTCTATATGATTTGGGTGGTTAAAATTCAGCATCAAATGATCGCTGAACTGTAAAGCGCTGACGATTCTACTGTCCATTGGCGCCGGCTGGCCGCGCCAGTCATCGAGTTGGTACGGGAATAGCGCGAGATGAGTTTCCGGCACAACGGATTGCTGAATACGGGCGAGGGCGTACATGCAGACACCGGCCGCGAATAAAAGTGCCACCGCGCTATAAACCGTCGGTGTTTGTAAATTAAATCCGTTGCCGCTGGATTGTTGGCGCGTCTTGGATGCAACGCTGAGCGCATCCAGCAAGGATCTTTTTGTGGTCAAGCGCTCGAGCAACCAAATTTCACCAAACAGTAACAGCAGGCAACCCACAAAGGTCAACCAACCTTCTGCATCGTGCACGGTTCCTTCTACGATAACTTGGCCATATTGCTCCACCAATACCGCCGTCAGCGCTATGCGTGCGCTGTTCATTAAAATGGTAATCGGCACAGTGGAGAGAAAAATCAGCAGCCGCTTGGCAATATGCGCCTGATAAAAATACGCGACTATAAAACCTATGCTCATCAGCGGATATAAAAAGCGCAGGCCGCTGCAGGCCTCTACTACTTCCAACTGAACCGCACCCAGATCTATGACATTGCCGCTCAAAAATACCGGGATACCCATCCAGCGGATAAACATCACCCCCAGCTCCGAAGACAACAGCTGTAACCGTGAGGTGAGCACGGCTTCGATAAAGTAGGGCGGTGGAATCGCGAACAGCAGCATTAAAATGGGCGCGCTTAAAATCATCCCGCAGCGCTTACCTAGATACGCATAGGCCAATCCCCATAGCAGCAGCACAAAGGAAACCTGTTTGGCGGCAAACAGAGCGCTAATTTCGCCCAGCAGTAACAGCAAGAGCGCGACAACAATCAGCAAAACACCGACTAAGCTGCCTCTGCCGACACTGCGCTTTAGCTCCGGCCAGCGGTCGTAAATCACATAGGCACTAAGGAAGGGAATCAACATACCGTGGCCGAACTCGGTTTCGGTCAGCCAGCGTTGTCCAAGGTTGTGGAGTGCGGGTAGGTACAAAAAAGGAATTGCCGCCAGCGGCAGCAGCGGCCAGTAACCTGCGAAAAACCTCATATCAAACATCCAGATAGTGCAGCCAGAAAAACCCCGGTGCGCTTAATCCACCGCGCTGACAGAGGCACCCGACATCACAGACGCCGAGTATTTTTATAGGCGCAATAAGCCTTCTGAATACCCGTAATATCTGGAATCACCAGCTCTTCCACCCCCACCCGCACATGCATGAGTTCGTAGATATGCGTGGCGGTGTTGTAACCGAGAATATCCTCTTTAGCCACGGTGATATTACGCGGAATGCCTTGGGTAGGAATGGCAATAAAAGGAACATCTTCATCCACACCCGTGGAGTTGAAGACGGCGATTCTCCCGTTGGGGTTGATGCCGGCGACGGACTCTCCGTTGAGTTTTTCAAAACTCACCAGCGGCACCCGACCGTTGCGCCAACTGTAATAGCCGAGGAACCAGTCCGGGCCGCTGTTATCGGGGAAAATTGGCGCTACCATTGCCATTTCGGCCACCGATGCGACTGGCACTATAAGCGTTTGCGCTTTGATGGGAATCATCATGCACTCGACCGGGTCTGCTGAGGGATTTTCCACTTGATCTGGGCGCTCACTCATAGATCTTCTCACTGGGTCACGGCTGCGGCGGCCGCACACCATGTTTATGCAGGTTAACGAATTGCTGCGCCAACTCCACTGGCGCAGCACTGAATTGGACACAGGCCTTTTTTTCCACACTCACCGGCATAGAGTCTATAGCACAGCTGGCGGCGGATTGAATCCACACAGTGCCGCCCCGATGGTGCAACATGGTGCAGCTGCTGGCGCCGTCATCGCCCATGCCAGTGAACACTATGGCGCCGCCGCGATCGCGGTAGATACGCGCAACCTTGGCGATCATCTGATCGATGGAAGGGCGGTAGCGGCCACCCCAAGGTTGCTCCGGCAACGGCGATAAGACTCCCCCTTCGAGCAGGTCAATTTGATGCTTGGGAGACACGAGATAAATTGTTTTCTCGCGGATAACGCGGGCTTCCTCAGTATTTTCGACACGCCAGCGGCAGTGGCGAGTCACCACTTTCTGCAAACTCTCCATCGCCTGATGCTCGATATGCTGCACATACAAGAACGCTATGCCCTCCAAGTCATCGGGGATACCGGCGAGGAACTGCGCCACTGCATCAGGGCCGCCAGTCGATGCCGCCAGCACCCAAACCTTCTGAGCGCGCCGGCGGGTTTCAAGGGTGGAATCGCGCACCAGCTGCCGCAGTTTCAACGCGAGCCGGCGCTCCTTCTGTTGGCGAAGCTCCGCCGGCAACAGCGGCTTGGCATCTCCGGCTTTGCCGGCGCTGAGTTCCGGCACCAGCGGCAGGTCATCCTCGTAGATGACGGGCGGGCCGTCGAGATCGAGGCCATCCATCACCGCCTGCACACCCGGATCGTGCAGATCCAGATTGGCCACCCACACATCCACCTGCGGTAGCGGCGCGCTAAGGCCCGGCTTGATCTCCACCGACGCGGCCACTGGGTAGCCCGCACCTTTGACCAGGCGTCCCAGCTCGCACATTTGTTTGACCGACGCTGCTATGACGCCTATCGCCAGACCACTTTTCATAGTGACCGCACATCACGCCCGCTTGTTTTTAGGGCTGAGCAGCGCTTCCATGGTCTGGAGCAAAACCTCTTCCTGATAGGGCTTACCCAGGTACTCGTTAACGCCAATGCTAAGCGCGTGCTGGCGGTGTTTATCGCCGGTACGCGAGGTGATCATAATGATCGGCAGGTGGCGCAAACGGCTGGTGGAGCGCACATTTTTCGCCACCTCAAAACCATCCATGCGCGGCATCTCAATGTCGAGCAACATCAAATCGGGGATTTCTTCCTGCAAGAGTTGCAACGCATCCACACCATCTTTTGCGGTGACGACATTAAAGCCTTCGCGCTCGAGGAAACGACTCATCACTTTGCGCACGGTTACCGAATCGTCCACCACCATAATGGTTTTGTGCACGGCTGCTTCAGTTGTCTCTACCGGCAGCGCTTTGGCCGGCAGCGGCAGCTCTTTGAGGGCTACCTCACGGCGCACCAGAGCGTGGGGATCGAGAATGATGACCACCGACCCATCGCCCATCACCGTCGCACCCGAAAGCCCTTGTACCGCCGCAAATTGGGGTCCTAAGCTCTTCACCACGATTTCACGGCTGCCTTGCAGGCCATCGACTTGCAGGGCCATGGTGTGTTGCGCCGAGCGCACCAGAATCACCGGCAAGGGCAACACCTGTCCCTCTAGGCGCGGCAGCAAATCGCGATCGAGCATAGTGCCCAAATGGCGGACCTGATAATTTTCTCCGGCGTATTCGAAACGCGCATCCGGGTGACTGTAGTAATGCTCCAGCTCGAAGGGGCTGACGCGCACAATCCCCTCGATAGTGTTCAGCGGTATGGCGTAGACATCATTGCCCAATTGCACCATCAGCGCTCGGTTAACCGATACGGTAAAGGGCAGACGCACGGTAAATTGACTGCCGACCCCCATCTTGGAATCTATGACGATGGCACCGCCGAGCTGCTTGATCTCCGCCGCCACTACGTCCATCCCCACGCCGCGGCCAGAAATTTGCGTGACATTTTCAGCGGTACTGAAGCCGGCCTGTAAGATGAACTGCATCACCTCGTGATCGGTCAGCTGGGCGTCCGCCGCCATCAGGCCGCGCTCGATGGCTTTGGCGCGCACCCTTTGCATGTTAATCCCGCGACCGTCGTCCGCCAGGCGCAGCAGGATATCGCCGCCCTCGCGTGCCAAACTCAGCAGAATTCGGCCGGTTTCGGGCTTGCCCGCCGCGACGCGCTCCTCTGGGGTTTCAATGCCGTGGTCGACGGCGTTGCGCAGCATATGCTCAAGCGGCGCCACCATGCGCTCCAGTACCGAGCGGTCCATTTCGCCTTCGACGTTGTCCAGTTCAAAATTGACCTGTTTGCCCAGTTCGCCGGATACCTGCCGGACGATGCGACGCAGACGGGGTACCAGGCGTGAGAAGGGCACCATACGCGAACGCATCAAGCCTTCCTGGAGCGCCGAGTTGATGCGCGATTGCTGCAACAACAGGGTTTCGGTATCGCGAATCTTGTCTCGTAAAGTGGATTTGAGGTCCACCAGGTCCGAGGCCGACTCCATTAGCGAGCGGGTGATCTGCTGCAGCTGTGAGTAGCGGTCCATCTCCAGCGGATCGAACTGTTCGTGGGCCGCCATTCGTTCCTGGCGGAACAGCACTTGGGCTTCCGTTTCGATATCCAGGCGGCGCAACTGCTCATGCAGGCGGCGCAAGGTGCCATCCACTTCATCCACCGCGCCGCTCAAGTCGCTGATCTGTTGCTCCAGACGACCGCGGCTAATGGAGGTTTCACCAGCGAGGTTGACCAGTTCTTCCAGCAGGTCGGCGGAGACCTTGATCATCTCCTGCGGCCCCTGGCGCTTGCCCTGGGTAGTAACAGGACCACGATTGGCGACGGGCGCCATAAAGTGATCGTCCAAATCGTCCTCGTCGACCGCTTTAACCGGCAGGGCAGATTCCGGCGCTACCACCGCTGGCGCCGCGTCGGTAGTGGCCGCTGATGGCGATGACACAGGTGCCGGCGGTGAGACAGGCTCTGGCGCCGGCTCGCCGTCGAGCAGGGCGCGCACTCCGCGCACCCCGTTGAGCACTTGGTCTTGGTAGGCGAGCAGCGTCTGGAAGTAGTTCGGGTTGGACGATGGGTCGGAGGACACCATCAAAAAGGTTTCGTAATCGTGGGCAAGCTCACCGAGATTTTTCAGGCCGGCAAGGCGAGCGCCCCCTTTTAGAGTGTGGAGCGCGCGCTTCATGGTGTCCGGCGCGTCGCGATTGCTCCAATCGGATTCCCAATTGTGAATCGCTTCATCCATCTCTTCGATCAATTCCGATGCTTCTTCGAGGAAAATCTCAAGAATGTCCGGATCGAAATCATCCGCTTCAATATGAGCGGTATCGTCGTGTTGCTCAGCGGGGCGCGGAGTACCACTAACAATGGTGCCCGGGTGTTCCAAGGTCACGGGTTCAGGCTCGATTTCCGCCTCCGTCCTCAACACCTCAAGCCCCTCGTCGGGTTCGAAAGCGTCTTCAGCGGTAGCCGCAAAATCGGTCTGTGACGAATCGCTTGGAACGGTCGTATCTTCTTTCGCGACAAACAGGCCAGCTTCCTCTGCGGCCTCCTCGTCATCGACGAGCGGGTGCTCTGCCGATAAACCGTCGGTCGCGGCGATTACCAGATCGTCTCCCTCGCCCTCAGATTCCACCGAGACAGTGACTTCAGCGAACGTAGCATCATCGAAAGTGGCATCGAATGCGGATGGCTCGGCTTCCTCCGCTGGGACAAACTCACTGGCCTCTTCCTCAAGCAGGGGCACCTCAGTGGTCAGCTCTTCTGTGGTGAAGAATACGCTATCTTCCGGCGCTTCATCAGCGCTGGTGGCCTCTTCATCTTCCATCAGAAAATCACTGGCGCTAAAGCCGTCGCCTTCCAGTTCCGCCAAGTCCGCGAAGGCATCCTCCGCCTGCTCTAACAGGTCGACGGACGACTTCTGCGCGTCGCTCGACGGCACTTCGTCTATAGCGGCAAAGTCGTTTTCCGTGAGCAATTCCGCGCTCGGCAGCTCTTCAGCCTCCACGGACGTCAGCTCGGTGTCTGCGGGGTCGGCCTCTTCTGTACCGGCTTCTTCCGGCATATTGGCGGTCAGCAGCGTCTCCTGCCCCAGCCAGGACTCTTCATGCTCCGACGTTGCGGCCTCGTCGATCTGCTCCGGCTCTGCCGCCAGATCTTCCTCCGACAGCTCCATGATTTCGCCGTCGCTTGCCGCCAGTGAATCGGCGTCGAGCGCGAAGTCCTCCGCAGCAAATCCGGTGTCCTCCTCGAAGGCAAAGTCGGCATAGGCTTCGGGCTCTGCGCTCGGTGCTATGGCGCCGGACAGCGCATCGAGTCCCGCCTGCAGATCGGCAGAAATTGGCGAAATGTTTTGCCCCGCCGCCACTTGGTCCACCATATCCAGCAGTTTTTCATGAGCGGCGATTGCGGTATCAAAGAAGGTGGCATCCGGAGCCAGTCGGCCCTCGAGCACCGCGCTGTAGATCGCCTGCAATTGCTCAGCAATGGTGCTCATTGCCGGCAAGTTGGCTTGGCGAGCACCCTCGCTAAGGGTCTGCAGCTCCGTTGCCAGAGGCGTCAGTTCGGCGATCAGCTCCTCAGGCTCGTGGCGCCGGCGCGCCAAGAGCAGGTCGGCATCCAGCAGTAGGCTCATCTCCTCAGCCATAAAAATGGCCAGCAGCCGCGGGTCGACGGCGCGGTGATCGCCTTCATCGCCACTTTCACGCAGGTGAATAAGCGGCGCCAAATGCCGATCACTCAACTCCTGAACCCGCGCGATGAACTGCTCCTGCTTGGTCAGCGTCACCGGCTGGTGCGCCTCTATACAAGCGAGACCCTCGCGGGTGTAGCCGGCCGCATCCTGCAGCAGCTGCAGAATGTCGTCGTCAATGCGCAATTGATAGCTGCGCAACTCTTTAATAAAGGTTTCCAACGGTGCCATGATCGCGGCGATGGGCGTCACGGCCGCCATATGGGCGCTGCCTTTCAGGGTGTGCAGGGCGCGCTGGAGTTGATCCGTCGGCGGCGAGTACAAGGGCGCAGCGGCCGTCATCTCATCGATGTATTCATCGACCACCGCCAGATGGGTCGCAGCTTCCGATGCGAAGATCTCCCACAATACCTGGTCTTCGTTTTCGTCCCCGGTATCTTCTGCCAGCGGAGGCTCCACCTCGGTCGGCGGCGGCGAGGGAACATCCTGGTAACTGCCTGCAGAATCCAAGGCCGCCGGTACTTGGCCTTGAGCCAACTCCTGCGCCCACTGGATAAATTGATTGCAGCGCTGCGGATCCGGGTGTGGCTGGCGATTCTTGAAAGCTTCGATCATTGCCGGAATTACCTGCAAGACCTGCTCGATCAGCTCTATCTGCACCGGCTGCGCCGCCACAGTCCGATCGAGCACTCGATTGAGCATGTTTTCGATAGACCAAGCCAGTTCACCTATGTCCTGCGCATCCACCATGCGGCCGCTGCCTTTGAGGGTGTGGAATGCCCGGCGCACCGTGACCATGGCGTCTTCATCGGCAAGATTGGCAGCCCAGCGCGGCACATAGTCGTCCAGAGTCGCCAATACCTCGGCGGCTTCCTCAACAAAAATCTCGATAATCTCGTCATCGATGACGCTGTCATCATCCTCGACGTCTTCCGGCTCCGCGGCCTCTGCTTCTACCGGCGTCAGCTCGGCCTCCGGCGCCTCTGCGTCCGCCTGTGGTGCGGTAGATACAGTAGGTGCGGGAGTCTCGGATGCGGCAGCCACCGGCTCAGCCGGTGTGGAGACCTGAGGCTCCGCGGGCGCAGTGCCCAAGAAGTAGCCCAGCAGCGCCAGCGCCTCCTCGGCAAGGGCGAGATACACTTCCAGATCCTCGCCATGCCCGCCAATCAAGCGCTCCAGGTAGTAGTCGATACTGGCGATCGCTTCCGCCAGAGTTTGCAGCTCTTTCCCCGGCAGTGCGGGTCGCTGTGAAAGCTGATCGCGAATATAAATGCTGCAGGCTTCCGCAATCGCCGCCGGGCGCGGCAGCGGCACCATCAACAAGCCGCCCTGGACGTGGTGGAGGGTTTCCACCGCACGGGGCAAGTTGCTGGTATTCCACTGGCTGGACATGGCCTCGACTATGGTTTCCTTTACCAATTCCAAACCGGCACGACACTCGGTGAGCACGGCGTGTTTGGCGGAATCAATTTCGACCTCACGCTCGTCGAGGCTGGCATAGTCTGCGGTTTTGCCTGCACCTTTGGCGATTGCTTCAAGGCGGTTCTCCAGGTGCGCCAAGCCGTTGGCCACATCGATCAGTTCGCTGTCGGCAAAGCTACCGCGCTCACCAATCGCCGCCAGGGCCTCGTATTGGGTCATCGCTTGCTTGCGCATCTCACCGATGCCGAGCACTGCCAGAGTGTCGGCAATACGCTTGACGATGGGCAGCATCTCTTCCAAATCACTCAAGCCCCCCTGGCCAGAAAGCGCTAGGTCGAGCAGGTGTTTGCAGGTATTCAATTCATCTTGCAGCGCCACCACCACCGCGCGTATGGCGTCAGGCTCTGGCGGTGAGATAAGACCTGCGCGCATGGGCGCACCGGTGGAGCTACCCCCGAACAGAGCTTTATCCAGACAAAAGATCTGCTTGACCTCGGCCACGCGGGTGCCGCCATCTTCGGCGCGGGCTACGTAGTACAGCAGGTTGCGCAGCAACCCCTCGCGCGGCGGCGCATCCAGCGCAGCCACGCCGTGTTCTTCGAGGATGCGCAGTTCGCGGGCAAGGAAGCGCAACAGCCCACGTACCGCGATGCTCAAATCCACATCGTCGCGCACCAAGGCCTCTAAAAGCGCGGCGGCGGCATGCCATAAGGGATGAGAAGACGTGCCGCGACTGATGCCTTCCATGCGCACCAGCACTTTATCGAGATAGCTCAGATTTTCGTCAACCTTCACCCCCCGCAGCACACTGGCGGTGGCGTACTGATACATCTCCCGCAGCTTACGGAAGACCTCTCGCAGCTTGGCTTTGTCCTGCAAAATAGGGTGGCGCTCGCCCCGTACTTGGCCGAGTGATGACAGGTCTGGATTAAACAGGTTGGTCTCGCTGAGATAGCTCTGCTTGCGCACGGCGCGCAGGTCGTTCAGCAGCGGCAACACCACGCCCGGGTTGTCGTCCTGGTGGTTTTTGACTTGATCGAGGTACAGCGGCAGTTGTAGCAGGGAGCGCATCAAGGCTTCCTGCGCTTCTTTTTCATTGGTGACCTGACCATTCATCAACGCTTCGGCCAGAGCTTCCATTTCTTCCGCGAACAATGAGGCCCCATGAAACTCCACCATCTGCAATGAACCGTGCACTTGGTGGATGTAAGTCAGGCAGAAACGTATGCGCGCCGTATCGCGAGGATCCTCAACGTAGGCCTCCAAAGACTGACGAGCGTCTTTGAGGGTTTCGCCGATTTCGCCAATCACCCAATCGAGGGCGGCGTAGTTACGTTTATCTCCCATTTCGGAGTCCTGTTCTATTTATGTACGTACGCCTGCACGGCGTCTACCGCCACTCGCCTCATATCCGGGTGGACCCAATCCACCACCTCCCCCAGACCGATCACCAGGATGCCGCCGGGTTTGAGACGAGCAACGAATGCATTAAGTATTTGTTCGCGCAGCCAGCGCCGAAAGTACACCAGCAAATTCTGGCAGAAGATGGCGTTCACCTTGATGATAGGCATCTCGCTGATCTCGAGGACATTGCCCTGGTTGAAGCAGATGCGATCGCGCAAGAGTGTCGAAATCTGGTGTTGGTTGCTCTCAACCGGCAAAAAATAGCGCTGGCGGAAGTGTTCATCCACCAACCGCATCTTGCGTTCACCGTAAACTCCGGTACGTGCAACACACAGGGCCGCACGACTGATATCGGTCCCGGTAATCGCGTAGCGCGGCTCGCAGCCCGCATTGCGATAGGCGTCGTGCATCACCATAGCGAGGGAGTAGGGTTCCTCTCCCGAGGAGCAGCCGACGCTCCACAGATCATAAGCCGTGGTCTCAGGAGAGTTTTGTAAATAACTGGCAACTTGCTGGCCGACAAAATCAATGGAGGGGCGATGACGAAAGAAGCGGGTTTCGTTGACCACCAGCCGATCTACCAGCAGTGCCCACTCGACCATGCCGGATACCCCGTCCATCACCCGCTGGTAATAATCGCCATAATCGTGGAAACCCAGCTCCCGCATTCGCATGGTGACCTGGGTTTGCAGAAACACCTTCTGCTGCTCGCCGAGATAAATGCCGGCACGCTCCTCCAGCAACTTGCTCCACAAAGCAAATTGGGCGTCGGACAGCACAGGTACAGATTGCAGTGACCAAACCATAGGTATCGCCCGGCGCAAGCGTGGCATCAACCCCGGACGCGGCTTGGCTTATGGTGCGGATCTGCATCCTTATCCTCTTCCACCAACACCTCCGCTTCATCCACGGGCTCAAGATGTGAATCGGATGCCTCGGGATCCGCCGGCGGCTCGATAAAGTCCACTGCATCCAACCCCGCCCCATCAAACTCCAGTGACGACATTTCCTCGGGAAGCTTAAAGCCAGCAACGGACTCTCGCAGCTTGATTGCCATCCCGGCCAAGTTACCGATCGCCGCGGCCGTAGCACTGGTACCGGAGGAGGTCTGTGAGGTGATTTCTTGAATCACGTTCATGGTGTTGGAGATGTGGCCGGCAGACGCCGCCTGCTGGCGCGCCGCGTTGGAGATATTTTGAATCAACTCCGCCAGGTTTGCCGATACGGTTTCGATCTCTTCCAGAGCAACACCGGCGTCCTGGGCCAAGCGCGCTCCGCGCACCACCTCAGAGGTAGTCTGCTCCATCGAGATGACCGCCTCGTTAGTGTCGTTCTGAATGGTTTTTACCAAGGCTTCAATCTGCTTGGTCGCCGTGGCAGAGCGCTCCGCCAGACGCTGTACTTCGTCCGCAACCACCGCGAAACCGCGGCCTGCGTCGCCCGCCATAGACGCCTGAATCGCGGCGTTCAAGGCGAGGATGTTGGTCTGGTCAGCGATGTCGTTAATCAAGCTAACGATGTCACCGATCTCCTGGGAAGACTCACCCAATCGTTTAATTCGCTTCGACGTCTCCTGGATCTGCTCGCGAATGGTGTCCATGCCGTGAATCGTGTTCTGTACCACTTTCGCGCCGTTGTTGGCGATGGATACCGAGCGCTCCGCAACCCCGGCGGATTCGGCGGCGTTGGCCGAAACCTGATCGATGGTCACCGCCATTTCATTCACTGCCGCAGAGGCCCCGGCAATTTCCTGGGCCTGGTGCTCTGACGCCTCAGCCAAATGCAGCGCAGTTTGCTGAGTATCCTGGGCCGCCGATGCTACCCGCGCCGAAGTTTCGTTGATGCGCGAAACCAAGACTCGCAGTTGGTCGATGGTGTAGTTGATCGAGTCGGCAATGGCGCCGGTGAAATCCTCGGTTACCGTCGCGGTGGTGGTGAGGTCACCATCTGCTAAATCTGCCAATTCATTCAGCAAGCGCAGGATCGCACTTTGGTTGCGCTCATTGGTTTCCGCAGTGACTTTCAAGCGTCGGTTGGTCGCCAAGTTCAACTGCCAACCTACGGCAATCAGGATGATCAGCGCGAGAGCACCGGCAATGAGCAAGGTGGTGTTGTTGGCACGGCGCGTGTCCGGCAGGGCGTCAATTTGCTCGTTCAAGTCCCCTAAACGTTCCAGCAGTAATGGCGTACCGTCGAGAATCGCGTTGGTCGCTTGGCGGGCACTGAACAGGGCGGGGGATTTTTCGAAGATATCGCGGACCGATCCGCTAACAAAGGCAAACAACTCGGTGATGCGCTGCAGACTTTCCACGGCATCCGGATCAGATACCTTGGTGATGCCCATGGTGGCGTCACCCTTTTTCATCGCTTCTAACACTCGACCGAAGCGGTTGGCGTCGATGTTAAATTCGTCAGCCGCTTTGTCGGCATCAAGCCCGCCACGCAACATTTTGTCGACATTACGACCGATACGCTCAGCGAACCAGGACTGGCGCTGGGCCATGGAAACCTGCTCGGCAGGTGCGCGGTTTTCCAACAGAATTTCGACGATATTGTCGTGCTCCGCCTGCAACTGAGGAAGTGCTTCATTCAGTGTCGTGGCCACATCGTGCATCAAAATGATGGCCGCTTCGTTCTCGGTAATGACTTGCGAGTTGTCGCGCACCCGGCTCCAAACACCTTCATAAGCTGTCATTTCTTTGTTCAGGGCAGCTCGGGTTTGCGGATCGCTGCTCTTGAACAGATTCCAGGTCGAGTCCATCCGCGTAACCAGATGTGAGAGGCGTTCGAAGGCCTGCTTGTTACCTCCCGTCGCATCGCGCGATAGTGAAGTCAGCTGGTATGACGATGCTCGCAGCTCTGCCACCATCTCCCGCAGGTGCTGATCTTTATCCGAGTAAGCCAGCAGCTGGGCGACGATAAACCCCATGACCACCATGCAGCCGAGCAACAGAAAGATCAAAACCGCCAATAACGGGTTCGCTTTGAACCGCGAAAAAAGGCCAGCTGATTCAGTTTTCATAGGACACTCCCGAGTGAATCAATAATCCGGCGGCAAACGCCCTGCCGCACAGCAGCGAACGCCGAATACAATAAGTCCGAATAGGGCAGCGCCCCATCACATTGTAGTTTTACAGCCTTAGCCCAGCGCTGCATTGGCAAAGCGTGAATCTTGCAGCAGCGCTGGAATATGCATGACGGCCCAGGTGTTACCCACGGCATCGGTATAGGCACCTTGCACCAAAGGTTGGACGACTTCAGGAATATCGGGTGTCTCTTTGCTGTAGCGCTCCGAGGTGAAATGCTGCATCCCGTAAGCTTGGTCGACGATCAGGCCGCTGTAATAATTATTCGAATCGATCACCAGTATCCTGTGCTGTTTACGCTGAGCACTGGCCTTGCCACCGAGAAACTGCGCCATATCAAATAATGGTAGAAGGCGGCCGCGCACATTAGCCAGTCCCACCACCCACGGTTGGACGCCGGGTAGCTTGGTGGAGGGTGGAATTTCCAGCATTTCGGATATTTGCCCCAGCGACACGACAAATCGGTGATTCAGCAGAGAGAATCCGATGCCGCTCCAGCGAGGCGAGGCGCTAACCTGGGCAGGCAGCGCCTGTGCGTGGCGACGACTGAGTTCCGCGAGTTCAACGAGCGCCTGAAAGGCAGCTTCCTGTGACATAGGGCCCCGCGCTTAACCGCACAAATGGGTAATGGCTTTGATCAGCTCCGCTTCGCTAACGGGTTTGGTCAAATACTGTTTTGCGCCTTGGCGCATCCCCCAGACACGATCGGTTTCTTGATCCTTGGTGGTGACGATAATCACCGGGATAGAGGCGGTCTCCGGAGTGCGGCTCAGCTGGCGGGTGGCCTGGAATCCGTTTAAGCCCGGCATTACTACATCCATAAGAACCACGTCGGGAAGCTCCCGGCGGGCCTTTTCCACGCCCTCTTCACCATTGGCAGCGCAAGTCACGGTGTGACCGTGCTTCTCCAACATGCTGGTCAGTTTGTGGGTTTCCGTCGGAGAGTCGTCCACAATCAATACTTTAGCCATAACTTCCCCAGAGTCTAAAAACGTACTTCCGGTAATGTGAGTACTTCAATTAACGCTCAGCATCTGCGGATGCTTCACCTCACGCAAGGTGCGTCAGCTCGCTTTCGCCACTTTAACGTGCGCTTCGATTGCACCGAGCAGTTCGCCTTTGCTAAACGGCTTAGTCAAATACTGGTCCGAACCCACAATGCGGCCTTTTGCCTTATCAAATAGCCCATCTTTACTGGAGAGCATAATGACAGGGGTGGACTTGAATTCGCTGTTGTTCTTGATCAAAGCACAGGTTTGGTAGCCGTCAAGGCGAGGCATCATAATATCGACAAAAATAATATCAGGGCGGGTATCGGCAATTTTAGCCAGGGCATCAAAGCCATCAGTGGCAGTAACCACAGTGCAGCCGACTTTCTGCAACAGAGTTTCGGCAGTGCGCCGGATGGTTTTACTGTCGTCGATCACCATCACTTTGAGATGCTCTAAATTCACGTCCATAGCAGACCCTACTCGATTGTTATACAAAGTGTTTGCCGTCAATCTCCGTATCCTCGACTGCGGCAACTTTTAACATAGTTCGTGAGTTTAATCCATAAACGCGTGCGGAACAGGAATAAGCATCTCGCCCAACAAAACTACGGAGCATAAACCTCAGTTCCCGCCACTAGCAGGCCTCCTTTATAATCGTCCATAGTCTTCAAAATCGCCACTCTGGCGGCAAAGCATTTTTTCACAGATTAGACTTGCAGCGCAGTTTTGCAGTATAAGCAGAGCCTATCTTTTCAGCCGCCCTACACGGATAAGATCCATGTTGACCAGCCCTTCTTCGACCGCCAACTCCGCTAAAAATCTCTTAGTCGTGATGGACCCCATCGCCCATCTCCACTACCAGAAGGACACCACCCTGGCGCTGCTATGGGCGGCACAGGACAAAGGCTGGCAGCTGTTTTACGCCGAACAGAAGGATTTGTATCTGCTCCAGGGCAAAGCCGTGGGCCAGCTGCGCCGCCTAGAGGTCTTCCGCGACCCATCCAAATGGTATGCACTGGAAGACCCCGAGACCGTTGCGCTGGGGCAGATGCAAACCATTTTGATGCGCAAAGATCCGCCCTTTGATAGCCAATTTGTCTATACCACCTACATTCTTGAGCAGGCGGAGCGAGAGGGGGCTTTGGTCGTAAATCGTCCACAGAGCCTGCGCGACTGCAATGAGAAGGTCTTTGCGACCCAATTTCCCCAATGTTGTCCTCCGGTATTGGTCAGCCGCGACGCGGGCCTACTGCGCTCCTTCCATAAGGAGCACGGCGATGTCATCTTCAAGCCGCTCGATGGCATGGGCGGCAGCGGTATCTTTCGCTGTCGCGCCGATGATCCCAATGTTTCGGTGATTCTCGAGACCCTTACATTGCATGGCGCGCAATTCATTATGGCCCAAGCGTTCATTCCGGCTATCGATAAAGGAGACAAGCGGATTTTGTTGGTGGATGGTGAAGCGATTCCCTATTGTTTGGCGCGTATTCCCGCCAGTGGTGAAACCCGTGGTAATCTAGCCGCCGGCGGCCGTGGGGTGGTGCAACCCCTGTCCGACCGCGACCGCTGGATTGTCGCGCAAGTGGCACCGGCGCTGCGGGAGAAAGGCTTGATGTTCGTAGGCTTAGACGTGATCGGCGACTATCTCACCGAGATCAATGTCACCAGCCCAACCTGCGCCCGCGAGATCGATCGCGCCTTCGACACCCGTATAGGCGAGCGCCTGATCGAGGCCATCGAACACCAGCTCGCGCGATGACACCGCCGGACACGCGGATGAACGGATCGCTGCGCGTGCTCTAATATGTAAGATCACCCCTAACGATAAGAATAGCCAGTAAGCGACATGAGTCTCGACAAAACCAGCAGCGGCGAACGTTTAAGCTTTACAGTGTTTCTCGCTGTTGCCGTGCATGCGGTGCTGATTCTGGGGGTGACATTCACTATTAACCGCACCCCGAAGCCCGCGCCTACCTTAAATATCACCCTTGCGACTCACCAGTCCCAGCGCGAACCCGATAAAGCGGACTTCCTGGCGCAATACAACCAGGAAGCCAGCGGTACTATCGCCGACACCAAGGAGCTGACGACCCAGGAGACCGCCGAAGTCGTAGCGCCGAATATCAACGAGATCACCCCGGTGCCGCAGCAGAAAACCCTGGTGGCGACCATGAGTCAGCAGGAGTTTCTCACCGCAGCTGATAGTGAATCCAAAATTGACCAGCCGCTGGATGCAGAAGCCGCCGAGACCCAGGAGTTTCGCGACGCACAGCTTGAAGACACGCCGCTGCTCAATCCCGAGATCGCCAGTTTGCGCGCCAAACTCGATCGCTTACAGCAGGAGTTTGCCCGCAGGCCGCGAATCCGGCGCATGACCTCCGTGGCGACACGCTCCTCGATTGACGCGGAGTACCTCAACCGCTGGACCCAAAAGGTCGAATTGATGGGCAACCAGAATTTCCCCAAAGCGGCGCTCGAAAATCGTATTTTCGGCAGCCTGCGGCTGTCGGTGATCATCAACAGCGACGGCTCGGTCGACAGGGTAGAAATTCTCAAACCTTCGGGTCATCCCCTTCTGGATCAGGCCGCTCTGCAGATTATTCGTATGGCATCGCCTTTTGATGCCTTTCCGCCGGAGATACGCCAAACGGCCGATCAGTTGGATATTATTCGCACCTGGCGCTTCGAGCTTACCGGTCTGCGAACCGGCGGAGCCGAATAGCCAACCAACAAAAAAACGCTTGTTTTCGCGGGGTTTCGCCCCATACTTGAGTTATGCCTGCGACATCTTCTTTCTCGAATACATCCGGTGATAGCCTGCGCAATCATTTTTTGGTTGCCATGCCAGGCTTAAACGACCCTTTGTTCGCCAACTCCATCACCTTTATTTGCGACCACAGCGCCGAAGGCGCCATGGGCTTGGTGGTCAACCGAGCGATGGAGTTGCACATGAGCGACGTGTTCGAGCAAATGGTCATTCCCTACCGGGAAGAGCACGGTCGCACACCGATTCTCGCCGGCGGACCGGTCAATCCGCAGCGTGGCTTTGTGCTGCATCCCACCGGCAGCCTCTGGCAGTCGACCGTGCAAATCACGCCGGACATTGCGCTCACCTCTTCCCGCGATATTATCGCCGCCATGGCCGAAGGTCTGGGGCCCGAAAATGCGCTCTTCATTCTCGGCTATTCCGGGTGGAGTGCGGGGCAGCTAGAGCGAGAAATCAAGGAAAACAGCTGGTTGAATGTACCGGCAGACGCGGACATCCTTTTTCGCACACCATTAGAACAACGCTGGCATGCGGCGGCGATGCGCTTGGGGGTGGACTTGAACCTCATGCCCACCCAAGCCGGCCACGCTTAACTTCAGCCTCTGTCGTCCACAAGGTCTCATTTGAACTCTCTCACCCTGCTGGCATTTGATTACGGCCTGAAGAACATTGGTGTCGCCTACGGGCAGAGCATCACCGGAACCGCCACCGAACTTCCACCGCTGAGCGCCCGCGACGGTGTCCCCAATTGGGAGCACATCGATAAGCTGCTCAAAGAGTGGCAGCCGCAGCTGCTTTTGGTCGGCTTGCCATTGAACATGGATGACAGCGAAAGCGAACTGAGCCGCCGATCGCGTAAGTTCGCTAACCGTCTGCACGGCCGTTTCGGCTTTAGGGTAGAGCTGTTCGACGAGCGGTTGACCACACGCTTGGCCAAGGAGGAGGCACGAGAGCGTGGACACAAAGGCCATTATGCCTCGGCGCCGGTGGACTCCATCGCCGCCCGCCTGCTGTTAGAGAGCTGGTTTAACTCCCACTGAATTGGCCCATGCCCACAATCGTAGCAATGGCGAGCAGCAGGAAGAGCACAAATGCCGCTTTGCGGGCGACATTCAGCGGCATGCGATCCATCAGCCACTTACCCGCGCAAATCACGGGAACATTGGCCAGCAGCATACCCACGGTTGTCCCCATGATAACGACCAGGGATGACCAAAAATCCGCACTGTATTTCGCCGCCAGCACCACTGTCGCAACCTGGGTTTTATCGCCGATTTCTGCCAGGAAGAACAGCATCAGGGTTGCAACGAAAGGTCCACACCCGGCGAATCGACCCAGCTCCTCCTCTTCTTTATCTGGCACCAGCAACCAAATCGCGATGGCGATAAAGCTGCCGGCGATCAGCCAGGGGATCCACTGTTGCGGAATCACCGACGCGAGTACAACGCCGAGCCACGCCGACAGCGCATGGTTGACCAGCGTGGCGATAAAGACCCCGAGGATGATTTCGTAACGCCGACCACCATAGCGAGCGGCCAAAAACAGAGCGAGAAGTTGGGTTTTGTCGCCAATTTCAGCAATGGCAACAGCGAGTGCAGAACTCAGAAAGGCTTCCATAATACAATCCGGGGCGGGAAGAGGCGCATGAGATACCACTGCCGTCCCGCCGGGGCCGCAGAAGTATCTCAGGTCTCATCAATCCCGTTTTAGGCAGGTACTCCTGCCATGTCCTTGAGGGACAAGTATGTTGACAAGAGCGCCAAGCACCCGATGGGTGCTTGGCCGATTACTCCCCTGAGAGAGTGGCGCGAATTATAGAGGCGAACAGAGCAATCAACAACTCGCGCAGCCGTTAGAACCGGCGGGAGCGGTTGTCTTCCTCTTGAATACTGAGCTCTTTCGCCGCGTTGTTCAGATAATCCGCATCGGTCTCCGATTTCAGCTTGATCATCAAGCGCAGGTCGTTGGGAGAGTCCGCATGGGACAGGGCGTCTTCGTAGGTGATCTCGCCGGCATCGTAGAGATCGTAGAGCGCCTGATCGAAGGTCTGCATCCCCAGCTCCGTGGACTTCTTCATCAACTCCTTCAGCTCGTGTACTTGGCCTTTGCGGATTAGGTCAGCCGCCAGTGGGGTATTCAGCAGCACCTCCAAACAGGCGCGGCGCCCGTTGCCGTCGGGGGTTGGAATCAACTGCTGGGCAATGATCGCTTTAAGGTTGAGGGACAGGTCCATCCACAACTGGGTGTGGCGGTCCGCTGGGAAGAAGTGAATGATGCGGTCCAGCGCTTGGTTGGCGTTGTTGGCGTGCAGAGTACACAGGCACAAGTGACCTGTCTCGGCAAAGGCGATGGCGTGATCCATCGTTTCGCGGGAGCGCACCTCACCGATCAGGATAACGTCGGGTGCCTGCCGCAGCGTGTTTTTCAGGGCGACGTCAAACGACTCAGTATCGATTCCCACTTCCCGCTGAGTGATGACACAGCCCTGGTGCTGGTGGATAAATTCGATGGGATCCTCGATAGAAATAATGTGTCCCTTGGAGTGGCGATTGCGGTGGCCGATCATCGCCGCCAGGGACGTGGATTTACCGGTTCCCGTCGCCCCCACAAAAATCACCAAACCGCGTTTGGTCATCGCCAATTCTTTGATGATTTCCGGCAGGCCGAGATCGTCGATCTTGGGGATATTGGTTTCGATGCGACGCAGTACCAAACCGGCAAGGTTGCGCTGGAAGAAGGCGCTGGCGCGGAAGCGACCGACGCCGCGCACACTGATGGCATAGTTGAGCTCCTTCTTCTCCGCGAACTCGTTGCGCTGCTTGTCGTTCATGGTGCTGAGCACGGTTTCCCGCGCCTTCTCCGGCGAAAGCGGCGTGGTGGTAACGGGCACTATGCGACCGTGAAGTTTGATCGAAGGCGGTATACCCGCCGTGATAAATAGGTCGGAAGCGGATTTCTCCACCATTAGGGAGAGAAGACGATCAATATCCATAGCGGATTCCTCACACGGTCACGGCAAACCGTTACACATTATTCTCGTGGTTGAATTCCGGCTTCCGTCAGCGAAGCCGGGTTTAAAAATTCTCTGGCATTTTGGCCTTCTCACGTGCGACATCCCGGCCAATAATGCGGCGTTCCACCAGATCGGCGAGGCATTGATCCATCGTCTGCATGCCCACCGCCGCACCTGTCTGAATGGCGGAGTACATTTGGGCAACTTTATCTTCGCGAATGAGGTTACGAATCGCCGGCGTACCCCGCATGATTTCGTGAGCGGCAACCCGGCCGCCGCCAGAGCGCTTGAGCAGGGTTTGCGAGATCACCGCCTGTAAGGACTCTGACAGCATCGAACGCACCATGGCTTTCTCTGCGGCGGGGAATACGTCCACCACCCGGTCGATGGTCTTTGCCGCCGAGGTAGTATGCAGCGTACCGAAAACCAAGTGGCCGGTTTCGGCGGCGGTGAGTGCCAGCCGGATAGTTTCCAGGTCGCGCATCTCGCCAACCAGAATAATGTCCGGGTCTTCCCGCAGGGCGGAGCGCAGGGCCTCGGCAAAGCCGTGGGTGTCGCGGTGGACTTCCCGCTGGTTGACCAAGCACTTTTTGCTTTCGTGGACAAATTCGATCGGGTCTTCGATGGTGAGAATGTGCTGGTATTTGTTCTCGTTGATGAAATCCACCATCGCCGCCAAGGTAGTGGATTTGCCGGACCCGGTGGGGCCGGTGACGAGGACCAAGCCGCGCGGTACGGAGGACACATCGCGGAAAACCTGGCCCATCCCCAACTCTTCCATCGTGAGAACCTTTGACGGAATCGTTCGAAACACCGCGCCTGCGCCGCGATTCTGGTTAAAAGCGTTAACGCGGAAGCGCGCCACGCCCGGCACCTCAAAGGAAAAGTCGGTTTCCAGAAACTCTTCGTAGTCCTTGCGTTGCTTGTCATTCATGATCTCGTAGATCAGACTGTGCACCTGCTTGTGTTCCATGGGCGGTAGGTTGATGCGCCGCACGTCACCGTCCACGCGAATCATGGGCGGCAGCCCCGCCGAAAGGTGTAGGTCAGATGCACCTTGTTTCGCTGAGAAGGCAAGAAGCTCAGTAATATCCATAATCAACAAACCTGCTTATTAGTGTTTAGGGGCGTGGGGATGTCAGCCAAGCACGGGAGAGCCCTATTTAAAACCGATTCAAATACCGCCACAACAGTGGTTTAAGTATATGCCGAAGATCGCAGACAACCTAACTCAAGTCCGACGCTTGATTCAACAAAGCGCCAGCGAGGCGGGACGAAATCCGAGCGGTATCACACTTCTCGCCGTAAGCAAGTCGAAAACCGCAGCGGCTATCGAAGAGGCCTATTTGGCCGGCCAGCGCGAGTTTGGCGAAAACTACGCCCAAGAAGCCATGGAAAAGATAGCCCAGCTCGAGCATTTGGAGGATATTGTCTGGCACTTTATCGGGCCGATTCAGAGCAATAAAAGCCGGGTGATTGCCGAGCACTTTTCCTGGGTTCACACCCTGGATCGACTGAAGATCGCCGAGCGCCTGCACCAGCACCGCCCCGCCCACCTGCCGCCACTGCAGGTGTGCATCCAGGTCAATATTGATGACGACCATGCCAAATCCGGCTGCTTGCCCACTGAGGCTGCGGTCCTGGGGGCGGCCATTCGCCGCTTGCCAAACCTGCAACTGCGGGGGCTTATGACGATCCCGAAAGAGGGTTCGGGGCGCGCGCCGTTCGACCAGCTTGCCGAGTTAGCGCACTCTCTGCACCAAGACGGCTTGACTATGGATACGCTATCGATGGGCATGTCCGCCGATCTGGCCGATGCGGTAAAGGCGGGCTCAACCTTGGTACGGGTGGGATCGGCGATCTTTGGCAGCCGCACCTAGGCTGCCGCGAGTTTTACGGTCACCGCTATAATGGCGCCCCCTGAGGGTGCACACGAACATTAAGAAGAGGTCGCTTTGAGTACTCCCAACATCACTTTTATCGGCGCTGGCAATATGGCGCGCAGCATCATCGGCGGCTTGGTTAAGCAGGGCTACCCCAGTGCCAAGCTTCGCGCCAGCGATCCCAACACCGCCGCACTCACCAGCCTGCAACAGGATTTTGGCATTGACGTCTGCGCCGACAATGCCGCTGCCTTGGCGGGTGCGGAGGTGGTGCTGCTGGCGGTTAAACCCCAGGTTATGAAAGACGTGTGCAAGGCGCTACAACCCCACATGCCTGCGGGCGCTTTGGTTATATCCATCGCCGCCGGCATCAGCTGCACCAGTCTCTCCCGCTGGCTGGGCGCAGACTGCCGCATAGTGCGCTGCATGCCCAACACTCCAGCGCTGGTACAAATGGGTGCCAGCGGCCTGTTTGCCGCTGCCGGCGTCACCCCCGAGGAGCGGGAGATCGCCGAGAGCATCCTCGCCGCCGTCGGAACAGTCGCCTGGGTAGAGGATGAGGAACTGCTGCACGCGGTTACCGCAGTTTCCGGGAGTGGACCGGCTTATTTCTTCTTGTTTTTAGAGGCCATGGAACAAGCGGGTGTACAGCAGGGTCTCGACCCCGCGATCGCACGCCAGCTGGCGGTGCAAACGGCGGCGGGCGCGGCACGTCTGGCGCTCAACAGCGACGCAACCCTAGCGGAACTGCGGCGCCAGGTGACCTCTCCCGGGGGCACAACGGAAAAAGCCATAGCGTCGTTCGAGCAGCAGCACCTGCGCCATACCGTGGACATCGCCATGCAGGCCTGCGCCAATCGCTCCCGCGAACTGGCGGAATCACTCGGGGGCTGATCGCCCGTTTAATAGTTACTGACTTAGCGGATTGTTCTCTATGCAGACCCTGATTGACATACTCGTCTTTTTGCTCAATGTGTTCGGCTCCCTGTATTTGAGCTTTATTTTGCTGCGCTTCCTGCTGCAGATGGCACGAGCGGATTTCTACAACCCGGTATCGCAGATGCTGGTGAAGCTCACCAATCCGGTGTTGCTGCCCCTGCGTCGCATTATTCCCGGCTTTTGGGGTGTTGATCTGGCGTCGCTGGTGCTGGCGATTCTCTTCCACTGGCTGGTTATGCAATTAGCGGTATTAATCGCCGGCGGGCCGCTGGTGCCGCCGCACATGATGATCGTCTGGGCGCTGTTTAGCATTTCGCTGAACATCATCACCTTGTATATCATCGCCGGCTTTGTGTTATTCATCACGAGTTTTCTCGCACCTCACAGTCGCCATCCGATCATTATCCTGGTCCACCAGCTGTTGGAGCCCTTGATGGCGCCCATCCGCCGTTTTATTCCACCGGCCGGCGGCTTGGACTTTTCACTGTTCTTTGTTGGTATTTTCCTGATGGTATTGCGTATGGCCACGATCGGTATGGGCAACAGCATTCGCGTTCCCTTCGGATCTTTAATCGGTTATCACTTTTAAGTGCCTGAGCATTAACCTCTACAACAAAAGAAATCGTGATTTATGGCAAATGCCTTTCCTGAAAACTCGGTTGGCCTAGTTAAACCGGAAGTCTTTCATTTCGACACTCCACTAAAATTGGCAAACGGCCGCCAGCTGCCGCAATACGAGTTGGTGGTGGAAACCTACGGCACCCTCAACGCGGCGAAATCCAACGCGGTTTTGGTATGCCACGCGCTATCGGGTCATCACCACGCCGCCGGCTACCACACCCCGGAAGACCGCAAACCCGGCTGGTGGGACCATTACATCGGTCCAGGTAAACCCATAGACACCAATCGATTTTTTGTCGTCAGCCTGAATAATTTGGGTGGCTGTCACGGCTCCACCGGTCCGCAAAGTATTAACCCCGAAACCGGCGAAGCCTGGGGCCGGGACTTTCCCACGTTGCGCGTGCGCGATTGGGTAGCGAGCCAATACCGTTTGATGCAACGGCTGGGCATTTCGCAGTGGGCGGCGGTGGTCGGCGGCAGCCTCGGTGGTATGCAGGCCATGCGCTGGTCGCTGGAGCACCCTGCGGCACTACGGCACTGCGTGGTGATTGCCTCTGCGATGAAATTGTCCGCACAAAATATTGCCTTTAATGAAACCGCTCGCCAGGCAATTTTTTCCGACCCGGATTTTGCCGACGGCGACTATCTCAAAGCTGGCACTCAACCTGCTCGCGGCCTGTCGGTGGCGCGGATGATTGGTCATATTACCTATTTGTCCGACCATGGCATGGGCAAAAAATTTGGCCGTGAATTGCGCTCTGGCTCCTTCGAGCAGGGCAGTGAAGAACCGGTAGAATTTCAGATCGAGACTTACCTGCGCTATCAGGGCAATAGTTTTTCCAAAACCTTCGATGCCAATACTTATGTGCTTATGACCCGCGCACTGGATTATTTTGATCTGGCGCGGGAATACAATCACGACCCAGTGTTGGCGTTCCAGCATGCCCAGTGTAAATTTTTGGTTGTTTCCTTCACGTCCGACTGGCGCTTCTCCCCCGAGCGTTCCCAGGAAATCGTCAATGCCTTAACCCGCGCCGAGAAAGATGTGGTCTACGGGGAAATCGATTCGCCTTTTGGCCACGATGCTTTTTTGGTACCAAAACAGCCGCGCTATGAAGCACTGTTTCGCAGCTATATGCAGGGGATCACAATCTGATGCGTATTGACCTTCGTATTATTGATCAGTGGATAAAACCCAATAGCCGCATTTTAGATTTGGGATGTGGCGATGGCACTTTATTACGCTACCTGACCGATCACAAAAATGTGCGTGGCTACGGTTTAGAAATCAGCCCAAATGGCATCCAAGCCTGTGTCGAAAAAGGCGTGAATGTCATCGAGCAGAACCTGGACGAAGGTTTAAAAAATTTTGATGATTTCAGTTTCGACACCGTCATTATGTCGCAAACTTTGCAGACCATGCGTTACCCCAAGGACATGCTTGCGGAGATGACTCGCATCGGCAAAGAGTGCATTGTCACCATTCCCAATTTCGGCCACTGGCGCGCACGCTGGCATTTGCTGTTTCGAGGACGCATGCCCGTTTCTGACCTGCTGCCTTACGAGTGGTATGACACGCCCAACATTCACTTTTGCACCTTTCTCGACTTTGAAATTTTGTGCAAAGAAATGCACTTAGAAGTTGTGGACAAAGCGGTCGTGGCGGAGCGCTCACGAGGCAAGCGCCTGAGCCAATTAAATCCAAATCTTTTTGGCGAAACGGGCATTTTCCGTGTTCGCAAATAATGGGAGATTGCTATCTATGAGGGGAATTCATTTGCCGGCGTGGTTCGCGGCTGTGTTGTTTTGGTGCGGCATTCAATCCAGCTATGCGAATGAGCCTGAAAGCACCAAAGTTTTTGGCCCTTATACCGTCCATTACAGCACGTTTAACAGCCTGTTCGTGCCTGCAGACATTGCCAAAATCCACCAATTGGTGCGCGCTAAAGATCGAACCTTGATTAATATCGCTGTACAGAAAACGGCTGATGGCAGTCCGGTAGCGGCGCAGGTTTCCGCCACCGCCAAAAATCTGTTGCAACAACAAAAGAGCATTCCGTTTACAACGATTCAAGAGTCGGATGCCATTTATTACATAGGCGATCTACGGCACACCAATGAAGAGGTCTTTCATCTCGACTTTGTCATAGTGCCCGAGGGGGAAACGCAACCTTTAACTTTTCGCCTCTCACGTAAACTTTATACGGAACCCTGATGCAAAAACTTGTCCTTGCCAGCGGCAATCGCGGCAAATTAAAAGAGTTTGCCGACCTGCTGAATAATCGCGGTTTTTCGGTGCATGCTCAATCGGAGTTCGGCTTGGACGCCGTGGAGGAAACCGGGCTAACGTTTGTTGAAAACGCGCTGCTCAAAGCCCGTCATGTATGCTCACAGACCGGCTTGCCGGCACTCGCCGACGACTCGGGCATCGAAGTGGATGCACTCAAGGGTCAGCCGGGAATTTACAGTGCGCGCTTTGCCGGGCCCAATGCCAGCGATGCGGATAACAACCGTAAATTGCTCAACGAGCTTGCCGAGATCCCCGATGACCGTCGCACCGCCCGCTACCACTGCATTTTAGTGTTGATGCGTCACGCTGAGGATCCAACCCCTCTAATTTGCCAAGGCACCTGGGAAGGGCGCATTTTACCCGCACCGGTTGGCGATGGCGGCTTTGGTTATGACCCGCTGTTTTTTGTTCCCAGCCATCAATGCTCTGCCGCACAGCTGGCGAAAGAGGAAAAAAATCGCATCAGCCACAGGGCGATAGCGTCGGAAAGACTGTTGCAATCGCTAGCTGCGGTTTCTTTTTCTTCATGATATTGCCGCCGCTCAGCCTCTATGTGCACATTCCATGGTGTGTACGCAAATGCCCTTACTGCGATTTTAATTCCCACGAAGCGCGGGAAATTCCCGAAGCTGAATATGTCGCCGCCTTGCTGCGCGACCTCAACCAGGACCTGCACTTAGCCCAAGGTCGCTCACTGGGTTCAATATTTTTTGGCGGCGGCACCCCCAGCTTGTTTAAAGCCGACAGCATCGGCCAAATCTTGGCAGAGGCGGAACGCCTGATCGGTTTTGCCGACGCCATAGAAATTACGCTGGAAACCAACCCCGGCACCGCGGAATATCACCAACTGGAAGGTTACAAACAGGCGGGCGTCAATCGCCTGTCGTTTGGGATTCAAAGCTTTGACGATAAGCATTTACAAAGCCTGGGCCGCATTCACAACAGCCGCGAGGCACGGTGCGCTTATGCTGCGGCTCGTCGCGCGGGGTTTCACAATATTAATTTGGATTTGATGCACGGCCTGCCGGGACAGACGCTAGAAGAGGCGCGGCGAGATTTAGAGCAAGCGATTGAGCTGCAGCCAGAACATATTTCTTGGTATCAGCTCACTATAGAGCCCAACACCGTGTTCTATAGTCGTCCACCCGTGCTACCCGAAGATGAAATCCTCTCGGACATTCAGGACGCCGGACAAACCCTGCTGCAAACGCGCGGTTTTGCACAATACGAAGTCTCTGCCTACAGTCGCGCTCAACAGACCTCGCGGCACAACCTCAATTACTGGCAGTTTGGTGACTACCTGGCGCTGGGGGCTGGCGCTCATGGCAAAATAACGCGTCCTGGGCAGGGCATAATGCGCTACCGCAAAACCCGCAAACCTAGCGACTATCTCGATCCCCAAAAACCCTTTACCGCCGGCAGCGGTTATATAGAGCGCAATCAGCAAACTCTGGAGTTTATGATGAACGCGCTGCGTCTGGTGGATGGGGTACCGCGCCGCTGGTTTACCGAGCGCACGGAACTTGACGACGCCATACTAGATCAGTATCTACCGCAGCTAATTGAGCGGGGACTACTAGCGGATCAAGCTGATCGTCTGCAGCCCACCACCCTGGGCCTGCGATTCCTCAACGATACCTTAGCCGTCTTCGACGACTGAGTCCGCCGCCTCCCGCGTTGGTCGACGTGGGTTATAGTTAAAGTGTTGCGTTTATCCGTTACCCATGGCGGCGGCCATCGCCTGCCTTATATTGCGCTTTAAACTTCGAAGGTCAGTTACGTCCTTATGTCCGACTTGCAGGAAAGTAAAACTGAGTCAACAGACTTAGCTCTGGACAACCCGAGCTATTACATCAACCGCGAGCTGAGCCATTTGCATTTCAATCAGCGGGTGTTGGCGCAGGCACTGGATGAAAGCCATCCTCTGCTCGAGCGCCTGAAGTTTCTGGTGATTTTCAGTTCCAACCTGGACGAATTTTTCGAAATTCGGGTGGCCGGCTTAATTCAGAGTATCCGCTTTGAACGCGAAGTAACCGGTCCTGACGGCCTGCAAACCCGCGATTGCCTCAAGCTGATCAGCGAGTTTTGCCACGATATCGTCAAGCAACAATACGACATACTGAACGACACGCTGATTCCGGCATTGGCAGAGGCCGGCATACGGTTTTTGCGCCGCAGCCAATGGTCCGTTGCCCATGCCGCGTGGATTGAGGATTACATCCTGCAAGAAGTCCTGCCGGTGGTCAGCCCCATCGGCCTGGATTCGGCGCACCCCTTCCCACGCTTGGTGAATAAAAGCCTCAACTTTATCGTCGCCCTGGAAGGCAAGGACGCCTTCGGTCGCGATCTGGGTCTTGCCATAGTGCCGGCACCGCGCTCGCTGCCGCGCATCATCGCCGTGCCGGAGCACATCAGCGGCAAAGCCAACGACTTCGTTTTCCTGTCCTCCATGATTCACGCCCACGCGGACAAGCTATTCCCGGGCATGACGGTAAAGGGCTGCTATCAATTCCGCATCACCCGTAATGCCGACTTGGACGTGGATATCGAAGGTATCGCCGATTTGGCACGCACACTGCGGGGCGAACTCCACTCCCGCCGTTTCGGCAATGCGGTGCGCTTGGAAGTCGCCGACAACTGCCCCGAGGAGTTGACCGACTTTCTCCTCAACGAAATCGGTTTAAAAGAAGACGATTTGTATCGCGTCAATGGCCCGGTAAACCTAAAGCGCCTGATGCGCTTGCCGTCGATGGTGGGGCGCGCGGACCTTCTCTATCCGCCATTTACTCCCAGTTTGCCTAAGGGCTTTAGCCGTAAGGACAATATCTTCGAAGCGATTGCCAAGCGGGACTACCTGCTGCTGCACCCATTTGAGTCCTTCACGCCCGTTATCCAATTGCTGCGCCAAGCGGCCAAAGACCCCGATGTCGTCGCTATTAAGCAGACGCTTTACCGCACCGGGCACGAATCGTCAGTCGTCGACGCTCTGCTCGACGCCGCACGCAATGGCAAAGAAGTCACCGTGGTCGTCGAACTGCGCGCACGCTTTGACGAAGAGGAAAACCTTGAACTGGCCAGCCGCCTGCAGGAGGCGGGGGCCGTAGTCGTTTACGGGGTCGTCGGGTACAAAACCCACGCCAAAATGATCTTGATCGTACGTCGAGAAAACGGCCAATTTAAGCGTTACTGCCACCTGGGCACCGGCAACTACCACACCGGCAACGCCCATCTGTACACCGACTATTCGCTGCTGTCTGCCGAGCCGGCCATCTGCGAGGACGTGCATCGCATTTTCCAGCAGCTGACCGGTATGGGCAAAACCGAGAAGATGAACAAGCTCTACCATGCGCCGTTTACGCTCAAGCGCCAGCTGTTGCGCCTGATCGACGGAGAAGCCAAAGCCAAACTAGAGGGCAAAGACGCTCGTATCATCCTCAAATGCAATGGCCTGACCGAGCCTAAGGTCATTCAATCGCTTTACAAAGCCTCGCAGGCGGGCGTGCAAATAGATCTCATTGTGCGCGGCATGTGCTCACTAAAGCCGGGAATTCCGGGAATTTCGGATAATATTCGCGTATATTCCATCCTCGGCCGTTTTCTTGAGCACTCGCGCATCTATTATTTTGCCAACGCCGAGCCCCGAGTTTACTGTGCCAGTGCGGACCTGATGGAGCGCAACCTCAACCGCCGCGTCGAAGTCTGCTTCCCGATTGAGGCGCCGGATTTGGGCGCGCGCGTGCTCAATGAATTAGAGCTCTATATCAATGACGGTAGGCAGCGATGGGAGCTGTTATCCGAAGGGGTATACGTACAAGCCTACGCACCAGAACATCCGGCGGCGCAGCTTGAGCTGCTGCGACAATACGCAGCTTCCAGCGCGCCCAACCCCGCGTGGACGCCGTCGGGGGGATCTTAATGCGCATTGTGGGATCTTAGTCCCGCACCTTTTGGCGCGGGGCGGCGACACACAAGCGCCTCGGCAAACCAATCAGGACTTGTTCGCTACCGGTTCTGTCCTTAGAATTGCGCGTTTGCGCTGTATCTGTCCAGGAGATCACATCATGAGCAACATCGTAAACGTAACCGACGAGACCTTCGAGCAGGAAGTCCTGAAGGCAGACCTCCCCGTGCTGGTGGACTTCTGGGCGCCTTGGTGCGGTCCCTGCAAGATGATTGCGCCAGTACTCGAGGAGCTGAGCGGCGTATACGAAGGCAAGCTGAAAATCTGCAAAGTAGACGTGGACGTCAACAAAAACTCGCCTGCTAAATTCAATGTTCGCGGGATTCCGACACTGATTTTGTTCAAGCAAGGCAATGCCGAAAGTACTAAAGTGGGCGCTCTTTCTCGCGCTCAGTTGACGGCTTTTATTGACTCCAATCTCTGATTCAGGTTTAAATACCGCGCACTGCGGGTGACGCTTCTCACCTGCAGTTGTGTTCCAGCCGGCTTTGCACTCCATTAAGATTGTGACTATACTCAGCCTGCTGGCCGACCAAAATCATTCGCACATCCCTCCCATCGGCAATCACCTCCTGGATTTCTGCTAGTTCGATGGGCGAATGCCATAGTCAAACCTAATTCATCGCTTCGGTTGAATTTCCTCGATTTTCCCTATGACTATTCGTGACGTCTGGCAAAACTGAAACTCGATCCCTGAATCATTTTCTAAAAATTTTAAATAACAAACACTCAGCCCGGCTTCTCTTCAGCCCGGTCAAATCTGCAATCAACCACTTGTACATACACACATGAATCTAACCGATCTAAAAACCAAACCCATCGAAGAATTGATCGACATGGCGACCGCCATGGGACTGGAAAGCCTCGCCCGCTCGCGCAAGCAGGACGTCATCTTTAATCTGCTCAAGCGACACGCCAAAAGCGGTGAGGACATTTATGGTGATGGCGTTCTGGAAATTTTACAGGACGGCTTTGGATTCTTGAGGTCGGCGGGCTCGTCTTATCTCGCTGGTCCCGACGATATTTACGTATCGCCCAGTCAGATTCGCCGCTTCAATCTGCGAACAGGGGATTACATCAGCGGCAAGATCCGCCCACCAAAGGAAGGCGAACGTTACTTCGCCCTCCTAAAAGTTAACGAAATCAATTTTGATCGACCCGAAAACTCCCGCAATAAAATTCTATTTGAAAACCTTACCCCGCTGTTTCCTCAGGAGCGCATGGTGCTGGAAACCGGCAATGGCTCCACGGAAGATTTGACCGGACGCATCATCGATTTGATTTCACCGATCGGTAAAGGCCAGCGCGGTTTGATTGTAGCGCCACCAAAAGCCGGTAAAACCATCATGATGCAGCACATCGCCCAGGCGATTGCCCGCAACAACCCGGAAACCTATCTGATCGTTTTATTAATCGACGAACGCCCAGAAGAAGTGACGGAAATGCAGCGCTCGGTGCGCGGCGAGGTGGTTGCATCCACGTTTGACGAGCCGCCGTCACGTCACGTTCAAGTGGCGGATATGGTAATCGAGCGCGCCAAGCGCCTGGTGGAGCATAAAAAAGATGTGGTGATTCTGCTCGACTCCATCACTCGTCTGGCCCGCGCTTACAACACTGTTATTCCTTCTTCCGGCAAAGTCTTAACGGGTGGTGTGGACGCCCATGCCCTAGAGCGGCCAAAGCGCTTTTTTGGCGCGGCGCGCAATATTGAAGAGGGCGGCAGCCTTTCGATTGTAGCGACTGCGCTGATTGACACCGGCTCGAAAATGGACGAAGTAATTTACGAAGAATTTAAAGGTACAGGTAACATGGAGTTGCACCTGGATCGCAAAATTGCGGAAAAACGTGTGTATCCTGCAATTAATATCCGTCGTTCCGGCACTCGCCGTGAAGACCTGTTGATGGGTGAGTCTGAGTTGGCGCGCGTGTGGATTCTGCGCAAACTGTTGAACGATATGGAAGACATCAATGCCATAGAGTTTTTGGCCGATAAGTTGAAGTCTTTCAAAACCAACGACGAATTTTTCCTGTCGATGAAGAGTAAGTAAAGCCCGCGTCGCGGTCGTCATGCGGCCGCGACATCCTCATTCGCAGACCGAGCTCTGCCCGATTATTTTCCTCTCCCATGAAAGACCTGCGCGATTTTATTCACCTGCTAGAGCAACGCGGGCACCTTAAACGCGTCGCTCAGTCGATTTCACCCCATCTGGAAATGACCGAAATCTGTGACCGCACTTTGCGCTCCGGCGGCCCGGCTATTCTTTTTGAAAATCCAGCGGGCTATAAAATTCCGGTTCTGGCCAACCTATTTGGTACGCCAGAACGAGTGGCCTTGGGCATGGGACAGGAATCGGTCGCCGCACTCAAAGAAGTGGGGGAACTTCTGGCATTTTTGAAAGAGCCGGAGCCACCCAAAGGCATGAAGGACGCATGGGAAAAGCTGCCCATCTTTAAGCAAGTGCTTAACATGGCGCCCAAAAAAGTAAGCAGGCCACTTTGCCAAGAGCACGTCTATCGCGATGACGAAGTCGATCTTACCCAATTACCCATTCAAACCTGTTGGCCAGGGGACGTTGCACCTCTCATTACCTGGCCTTTGGTGATTACCCGTGGTCCTCACAAGGAGCGGCAGAACCTGGGTATTTATCGCATGCAGTTGCTGGGCCGCAATAAATTAATTATGCGCTGGCTGAGCCATAGAGGCGGCGCCTTGGACTTTCGCGAGTGGCAAGACGCTTATCCCGGCGAACGATTTCCGGTTTCGGTCGCTTTGGGTGCAGACCCGGCGACCATTCTCGGTGCCGTAACCCCGGTACCGGACACCCTTAGCGAATACGCATTCGCCGGTCTATTGCGCGGCAGCAAAACCGAGGTTGCACACAGCATCAGCAATAACCTGCAAGTTCCAGCAGGCGCGGAATTTATTCTCGAAGGCTATATAGACCCACAGGAGATGGCAGACGAGGGTCCTTATGGCGATCACACCGGTTATTACAACGAAGTCGAGCGTTTCCCTGTCTTTACCGTCACAACTCTTACTCATCGACATCAACCCATATACCACAGTACTTATACCGGGCGACCGCCGGATGAGCCCGCGGTTTTGGGTTTAGCACTCAATGAAGTATTTGTGCCGATTTTAAAAAAACAATTTCCCGAAATTGTGGATTTCTATTTGCCGCCGGAAGGGTGCTCCTACCGCATGGCCATTGTCACCATAAAAAAACAATATCCCGGTCACGCTAAACGGGTGATGTTTGGGGTTTGGTCTTTTTTACGTCAGTTTATGTACACCAAATTTGTTGTGGTCACCGATGACGATATTAATGCGCGCGATTGGCGCGATGTGATTTGGGCGATTACCACACGCATGGATCCATCGCGGGACACGGTGATGGTGGACAATACCCCAATCGACTATTTGGACTTTGCTTCGCCCGTTGCTGGCTTGGGCTCGAAGATGGGGATGGATGCCACTCACAAGTGGCCGGGTGAAACTCAAAGAGAGTGGGGCAGGCCCATAGTGATGAGTACGGAAGTCAAAGATAAAGTCGATGCCATCTGGTCCGAACTCGGCATCGACGAATTGATTAAATAACTCACACCATCCAATAAAAAGGCGCACCTTTTTGCGGTGCGCCTTTACTTTAGAAACTGTACTGCATATCGAAATAGAACTTACTGCGCTCGTCCAAATCGCGGGTGCTCTCTTCAGTTATGGGACCTAAATCGGCGTGGTAAGAGGTTACATAGGCGTAACTGAGACTCGCGCGAAAATTATTATTCATGGAAAGGCGCAAGCCTAAGCCCACGTCTGACATCACCGCCCAAGTGCCCGGTTGTTTCGGTGCCGCATAGGCCGCCGGACGGGTGATGGGCAAGCCGCTATCTTTGGTGTCGCCGTAGCCGGCTTCTGCAAATACATAGGGCTGCAAAACATCACTTAATTTTTCGCCACCCAATTGCAGATCGAGAAACCCCGGTCCGCTAAATATCCAATCGACACTCAAATAAGCTCCAGAATCCGCATTAAATTGGTTGATATTGAACGCGCGAAGTTTAGTCGGGCCAGTCAGTGAAAATTGACTGGTACTGGGCAGGGACGTTTCGCTGTATTGAGCGGCAAAGCGCGCTTGAATGCGACTGTTGGCATCTGTAAACGGCACCTTGGCAAATTTGATCAATGAATAGTTGAAAGACAGGCTCAACGGATTTTCATCCTGATGAAAGTTGCGTCCTTTGGCAAAGTCGCCATAGGTCAAGCGTACACCGCCTTGGTGCATAGCGCGCCAGCGCTCGAGCAGCACATCGAAGTTAAAAACTAGGTCAAAGTTGCGAACCGTATCGTCAAGCTCGCCATCCCTTAAACCCAAGCGTCCTTCTTTATCTTCGATTTCTGACGCCACTTCCGAAAAGCGCAATTCCGTTGATAGGTTTTTTACCCGACTGCGCTGCAAAATATAATTTAGGGTCGCATCGTACACCACCGAAGTACCGGTCAGTGTCACGCCCTGTAACGTTTCGGAAACAAAGTCATTGGTGGAGCCGCCAAAAGTGAACTTGGCGCGCGGGCTAAATAGTGGGACACCGTAATGGATGGAACCATAAAGAGAGTTGGACGGCTCAAAAGTGCCGAGAATTCCGATATGCAATTGATCGCCAAAACCGCCGGGGTTATACCAGTAACCATCAGTGTAAAGCCGGTATTCTCCCGTACTCTCTGAGCCGTGATTATCAAGTCGCACATTTCCCGAAAATGTTTTTTCGCGTAGGACGTTGATATTCAGGCGCGTATCGCCCACTTGTGAGCCGGGCTCAAAATACGCTTGCGCGGACATACCCGGTAAATCGTTGACGAAATATAAACGCTCTTCGATATTGCTCGCGGTTACCGGCTTGCCTACTATCGGGCGGAAGATACTCTGCAAGGTTTTGGCTTGATAGTTTTTATTGTTGAGTACATTGACGTCGCCCAGATTGCCCAGCAATAACGTCAACGTCACCACACCGTCGCGCACGCGCTGTTCGGGGATATAGGCTTTGGCGAGAATAAAACCGCGCTCGCGATAGTAGCGGGTGATGGTATCGGCGACGGTTTCAATCATACCCACCGTAACCCCGCGGCGCTGGCGCTGCTCACGGATCAAAAATACCAACCGCTGCACCTCCTCGGGGCCCACGTTCTGACCCTGGGTCGCCGATTCAATTTCCGCCACCAGATCCGAAATTTCACCTACTTCGTCGAGGGTATAACCGGAGTCGAGCATCTCCCCCTCGCCCATCATTTCAAAGCGAATATTCTCCACCAGCTTGTTTAGCGACTCCCGAGTGATACCAAGCTCTGGATATTCCACCACACCCTGTACGCGAAACTCCGTGATATTGAGGCGGGGACCCGCCATGGGATCGGGATCGCGTTCGCGCACGCCGGGAATATCCAAGTCCTTCAGCATGGATTCCCGCTCCATCTCCGGCACTTCGGTGGTATCGGGCATTTCGAGAAAGCGCGCACTGGCTACTGGGATATGCAGTGCTGCGCAGAACAGTGCAAAGAAAAACGCCGCAGAAAACGCTGTCGGTTTCATGATGAACAAGTTTCCTTCTCAAGGGACAGGCAAAGCCAAGGTTGATGCGGGATTTTACGCGAATGCGCGAACAAAAAAAGAAATGCGCGGTAGGTCGCGGCAAACGAACCGCAACCTACCGCGACAAAGGCTATTCCTCATCATCCTCATCGTAGAGCTGATCGCGAGGCAACAGCAACGAGATGTCATTAAAGGAATAACTTTTCACGTTGGCGAAAATCGCCGGGTTGATGTCGTCCAGAGGTTCCACCGCCAGCAATTGGTCATCAAATTTAAAGCTTCCGGAGAAATACTCGATTTTATCCGCGCCGGGATTAACGAAAATATTCCCGGCCTTGATCGCGGCAATAACTTCAACGAAAGGTGCATCGACGCGCAAGCCACCGCCTTCACCCACCGCGCCATCGGGAGCGTTGATCACCACAACCCCGCCGCTCTTGACTGCGGGTACCTGGGTTGAGCCGCGCTGGCTAACACTGCCGTGGCTGACGTCGATCTTGACACTGCCGCCGTTGGTGCCGTTTTCCGCCACCACCGAACCGCCGCCAAGCTCCACGTTGCCGTCGTTCGCCAAGGATATATCCCCTTCACCCGTGCTCACTTTGCCCACGGCAACATCCCCGGTGTTGTTGACCGCAACGTTACCTGTGTTGGTGGTGATGTCGATATTACTGACCTCGGTTTCCAGCGCGTCCTCATCGCCAAAGCCGGTGTTGGCTGAGACTTCCAGCTCCCCCGCAGTCACGTTAGTGGCACCGCCATTACCGTCGCTGACGTTGCCGCCACCGGCATTGATTTGCACCTTGCCAGAGCTGACCACCTCGGCAACCACCACGCTACCGGCGGCGTCGATGCTGACGTCGCCACCGTGAGCGGCAATGCGGGTGTCGCTCCCCATGTTCACATCACCCTCACCGGCTTTGATGCTGACACTGCCACCATTTGCCACTATGCGGGCGTCTTCGTCCAAATTCACTTCGCCCTTGTCGGCGGCGACCACAATTGATCCACTATTCGTGGCGATATCGCCATTTTGGTTGATCGAACCGGTACCCGATGAAATCTCCACTCCGTTACCACCGGTCACCGCGTCGTTCAGCGTAATCGCATTGGTACTGCGCACGATCACCTTGCCGGAGGCGTTAATGTCCAGCAGTTCTATAGCGTTTTCATCCACCAGTGTCAGGTTGACCGCATTGGTCACGCGGACGCGATTGAAGTCGTTAGTCGCGAAATCCAACAACACATCACCTTGCGCGTCTATATCGGTTAAGCCGGCCACTCGGAGAGGACCGTCGCCCTCAATGCCGCGCTGAGTACGCAGGTAGAGATCCTCGGCATTCACCTCGATCAGGGTAAGGGTGCTGGCGTTGTGAATCTCAACTCGCTCACCCGTCACCGCTACGTCGTCGCGCAGTTGGTTGGTACCCGTGAGGGTGATATCGCCATTGTTAGCCGCTGCGCGGAATACATCGGCCGCCAGTAAAGGTGCGCTGTTGGTCAGGTCGCCGTTCAGCAAGACCAAATCGAAGACTCGATTGGCGCTGAATTCGGCCAAGTTCAAACCATTTTGCTCCTGCAGATAGATGTCGCCGGCGCTATTGCGCACCAGCAGATCGTCAACATTGGTGCGCAGACGTGCGCTGGCAAGTCCTACTTCGCGCACAGAGTCCAAGATCAAGCTGTTCGCGGTTATGGAGTTGCCGGCCGGGTCATTGGCAATCACGGTGCCATTCGCCAGCGTCAAGCTGTTGTCGAGCACCAGATGATCGGCAATCTCGATGATGTCATTAATACCGCTGTGTACGGCTAAGTCGCGCTTGTTGCTGTATTCAATAACATCGCCACTGTTAACCCAGAAGCGGCCATTCGCTAAGCTAAAGGTTTCCACCGCGCTCGAGCCACGGATATTCAAGGTGGTTGCGAGACTGTTCTCACGAATCGTCTCGACCCCCTCATGGCTCAGTTTGTAGTGAACGTCCGCCGCGCTATAGTCGAACTCTCCGCCATTGGCGGCGGCGGTATAGGTCATCTGCCCAGTCTCATCTCCCCCACGCAGAATCAAGCTATCAACACCCGCGCCACCAATAATGGAGGTGCCGGCATTGGCTCCTGCCAAATGAACGTTGAAGATATCGTTCCCGGCACCGCCTTCCAGCGTCCCCAGTATTACCCCTTCAAGTTGATTAAAGGTATCGACTCCCGCGCCACCGGTCAGGCGGTTGAAGTCAATAAAGGTAACGGTTTGCTCGCCAAAGGTGACCTGACCATCGTTGACGCCGTCCGCCCGCGCATTGTCACTCACGCCACCGATGGTCCAGAGGGCGCCACTATCGGGACCCACCAGCTGCGCAGTGTGCAGAGAGCTCGGCCCCGCGTTATTGCCGCGAATGCCTTCGACGCCGCTAATGGCACCGTTTTGCCCAGTAAGGGCATCGGTCAAGTTAATACTCAGGTTGCCGTTGACCTGTGAATAATCCACAAAGTCGGCTGTCACCGCCTCGCCGCCATCCAGAGATAGCAGGGGAGAGGCAGTCGTGACCTGGAAGATATCGTCGTGCGCACCACCGCGAATCGCCGAGAGGTTTTCAAAGGCCAGAAGGCGATTATCATCGTCCACCAAAGTGCTGGTCAGATGCCCAGAGCGCGCACCATCGATCACCCAGGTGTAGCTGCGGTCGCTGGCGCCATACAGCCAGGTTTGGCCGTTGCCGATCAACTGGTCGATCGCCACCAGGGTCAGTGACTCTAAACCGCTCGCAATGGCAATCTCCGGCGAGACCGCGACGTGTAACTCACCGCGTAACGCCTGCAGGTCAACCGAATTACTTCCATCGCCACCTTCTAGGGTGCCGCTCAGCGCGCCACCTTCGGCGAACAAGAACTGATCGTCCGCTGCACCGCCAACCAAGTGGCCAAAGCCATCAAATGCCACGCGAATGGCATCACCATCCGCCAACCTATAGTCGACGACACCTTGATCTTGGCCATCTATGCTCCAGCTTGTGATCTGATCGTGACCTCTAAAAGTGCTACCGACAGCTGCGGAGCTAAAACGCTCAATAGCTTCCACCAAAAGGCCACCGGCCAACCCGCGAGCCAAGTCGACCTCTACCGGCGTGTCGTATAGGAAGTTAACAGCATCGGAGCCCGCGCCGCCACGCAGCTCGGCCACGTCCGTCAGAGAGGCGAGAATGTCGAAGTTGTCCGTGCCGGCACCGCCGATCAGAGTTTCGATATTGGTGAAGCTGGCAACGCCTGTAACCTCGTGTCCGCCGGTACCGCCGAGCTGCCAATGGCTGGTCTGCTCCACCACCACTCGCAGCTCATCCGCACCCAAACCGCCGTCAATGCCACCGTCAATGCCACCGCCTGAATGCAGTTCAAATGTATCCTGGTTTGAGCCGCCGATTAGGTAGGCGATATTGGTGAACACATTGCCAGAGGCGTTACTGCTGTTGCTCACCAAGCCGCTGTTAGTGCCGTCGATCAACCAGCGGTTAATCAGGCCTTGAGCGCTAAGATCTAAGGTGTTAGCACCGGCCCCGGTGCCGCCGTCAATCAGCGTGGATACGGCTGCGTCGTCATTGGCGAAGATAAAAACGTCTTCGCCTTCGCCGCCCAACACGCTGTGCACGCCAGAAAATTCGTAGACGCCGGCTTTGTCACCGTCGCGAATTTCCAGGCGACCTTCATTAGCCCCCGTGATATACCAAAAGTTAGTGCCGTTGCCGCCGAAGTACACACCGGCATTATTAGGCTGCTCAATACGCTCAAAATTGCGGAAAGCAAAACCGACCACCGATTCCAACTCTTCCGTCGCATCCAAAAGGGTGAATTTAGAGAGGTCGATAAAGTCTCCGTCGACTTCACCTTCGCTACCACCATCCAATACGCCACTGAGCTGCAGCCCCAAGCCAACGTCGAAGCTGTCATCGCCGGCTTCCCCGTAGAGGTTATTCGCCGTCACGCCTTCGCCGATCACAAAGGCGTCATTGCCGGCACCGGCGTAGATTTCACTCAAGTTGACGCCTGCGGACAAGACAAAAGTATCCGCCTGAGCACCACCGACCAACGTTTGAATATTGCTAAAACTCGCCAGCCCCGTCAGGTCGCCAGCATTATCGCCAGTGACGTTCCAGGCATTAACTTGATCGTAACCCGTCAAACGATTAGCACCCGCACCACCATCGATGGTCTGCGCTTGAGACGTTGCCGCCACCAAAACAAAACTGTCTTCTAGAGCACCGCCGGTTAGAGCTTCAATGTTGGTAAAGCGAGTGCTGTTGAGCGTGCCACCCTGGTCGTCCAACAACCATTGGTTGAGTTGGTCGGCGGCGGTAATCGTGTTCTCACCTAATGATCCATCTAGGCCGGTAAACCCAGCGGCATCCACCGTCAGGACAAAGTCATCGCTCGCCGCACCACCGAGCAGGCTCTGGAAACCGATGAAGTCAACCGCCCCCTCTGTGCTCGCAACCGCCCCGGAGGCCACGCCGTCAAGGGTCCAAACATTGTTACCATCGGCGCCAATCAACACATTTTCGCCGTCTCCATTGGCAGAAAAATGTGTGATCCCATCAAAAAGAATGGTGCTGTTAATCTGTTGGCGACCGAGATCAACAATGACATCCCCGGCACTCCATAAAGTGTCGAACAATGCCGAGTTGGCTCCGGCACCGCCACTAATGGAGGTCACGTCGGTTCCGGCAGAAAAGGTAAACATGTCGTCGTTGCCATTTCCGACCAAGGCTTCAATCTCGCGGAAATATGCCACTAACCCAACACTGTTTTCTTGGCCAAGCTGCCAATCATTGATCGCCTCAGCATCGCTGACAACCAACGAATCCGCACCGCCTCCACCATAGATGGATCCAGAGATGGAACCACCGGATGCAATGTCAAAAGTATCGCTGAGATTGCCGCCGTATAAATGGCCGATCCCTTCAAATCGCAATCGAGTGTCGCTTTCTTGAACCGATAATTCACCGCCATTCGCAGCGTTGACGATCCAGGTGTTGGTGGTTTCACTCCCTTGGAGGTGATCATTCTCACCGCCGACAATACCGTCGACAAGAGCACCCCCCTCCAGCAAAACAAAAGTATCCAGTCCTGAGCCACCTTCAACACGAGTGACTCCGTTGAATTGATTGGTGACAGCCGTACCATCGCTGGCCGTCGCCGTCACACTCAGAGCACCATCCCCAGTGATGTTCCACTCCGCGTTATAGCCATCCACACCCACCACCGTGGTACTGCCGCCGATGGACGTTTCGGTTTCAATATTCGCAGCGGTATAAATTGCATCACCACCAATAACGTCACGCAGATAGGTCATGATCGAATTCAAACCACCGCGATCCAATGTATCGACACCTTCACCACCATCCAGAATACCTGCGGTGATATTGTTGGCGAGAATAAATGTGTCGTTGCCTGCACCGGCATGAATGCCTTCGATGGCACTGCTTTCGGTGAATGTGAAGGTATCGTTACCAGTGCCACCAAACAGGTTTTGGATGCGCTCAAACGCCAGGTTAGAATTGACCAAGCCACTATTGTTACCGTCGATCAACCACATATTATCGGCACTGTCTGCAGCTATAAGCTCGTTATTACCAAGCCCCCCATCAATAGCCAACGAGGGTACATCTGAATTTATTGTAAATACGTCAACGTCCGAACCACCAATAAGATGAGTCATATTTTCGAATTGAAGCGTGGCATTAAGACTGCCACCATCAGCGCTGATATTCCAACTGTTGCTCTGGTCAAATGCAGTCAACGAGCTTGACCCAGTACCACCATGAATCTGGGCTACTTCCGTAGTAGAGGAGGTGAGGATAAAGTCGTCTGAGCCGCTGCCACCATTAAGGATTTCAATTCCACTAAATTGAACTCCATTGAGAGTACCGCCTGCGGCATTAAAAACCCAAGTATTTAGTGCACCAGATGATTGAATCGAATCGATACCATCTGCCCCGAGTACCGCACCAACGAAAGAGCCCTCGCCGATAATGAAGAGATCTTCACCAGCCCCCGCGAAAAGTGTTCCAATCGTCGTGCCCGCTTCGACATTGAAAATGTCATTACTTGACTGACCGTAATCACTGTATAGATTTTCTATATTGTGAAACTCGACTATTCCATCAAGGTTACCAGCGTAGTCGCCCGTAATATTCCATAATATTTGCCCGTCGCTCTCTGTTTCGGGATAATTCCAACCAAACAAATAGTCCTCTCCACCCCCACCATCATATACCCTCGAATATAGTGCAGAATAAGTGAAAAAGATGTCACGAGCATCGCTACCAATATAATGGTCAATATCGCCGAACATATATGCATCCTTACCAGCCGCATCCAATTCAGCTTTATAGTCGTAGCGATCGCGACCATTTGACAGAAAATCTGATGCATCTGTGAAGCGCAAATAGTCCATTCCGTTGTACATAAAAAGGAGAGAATCCGTTCCTTGATTCCGAATTTCGACTGTATCGACTCCAGCATTACCCACCACTACGGCGGGACCTCCACTACCAGTCTGCGGGAGCACTCCTGATATGATGAATGTATCATCATCGTTACCGCCATACAGGACGCTAAAACCAAAAAACTTGACTACATTTTCTTTGCCATCTCCATCAGAATATGCGATCGAACTGATTCCAGAGTCAACATTCCATAGATTTTTATTGTTACTCCCTGTGATAGCCGCACCATTAGCAGAAACAAAGACATCAAAATTTTCAAATACGAAACCTGCCGCACTTTTCAATTCCAGATCAACGGACCCAGGCGCCGCTGACAAATCCAAAACATCTTCATTTTCATTACCAACTAATGATTGAATTTCAGAAAATTGAATTTTTGATACCACTGAGTCCGTAGACTCAACAAGTACATTATTAACTTCTGCAATCGTCCACACACTGGTAGCGGTTGGATCCATAACAGCAAGGCTATTTACACCTTCACCACCACTGACCGCCCCATCAAACTCAGCACCGGCCAGAATATTAAAAATATCATCGCCACTACCTCCAACAAGATTGGCAATCGCTTCAAACAACTGCTCACGACCGGAATCAACAACTCGGACAACTCCTGAATTTCGTCCACTGATCGACCAGTCCTTTAGAAGGCCTGCATCAGCAACCAGGGTATCTTTACCTCCCTGACCACCGACAATACCATCGGTAATATATCCACCCTGCAAAATAAAGGTATCGTCACCCGAGGCGCCCTTTACACTCGTAACATCGGTGAAACGATTGATTTCGGTAACATCTCCTTGAAGGGCGGTCACTATAACGCTGCCGTCGGCATCGATTACCCACTCTGCGTCGTAGCCATCGACACCCACAACGGTCTTACTTCCGCCTTCATTACGGTAAATCTCAAAGCCTGCCGCGGCGTAATAGCGCCCCCCATTACTAATCAACTCATTGAGATAGTTGACAATGTAATTCCTTCCATTGAGATCTAACGTATCTTGACCATCACCTGCATCCAACAAGCCTGCTGTAATATTGTCTGCCAGTATAAAGGTGTCATCACCCAAGCCCGTGCTCACGCGGCCTATTTGTGCCCCCTCAACAAAGGTCACAGTGTCAGCGCCATCATTACCAATAAGGTTTTCAACAGAGGAGAAATCAACAAATTCATTCAGAGTGCCTGAATTGACACCCTCAATAATCCATTGGTTGTTAATAAGTGGGTCACTTGAATTCCCGGCCAGGCTGTTAATGCCTTCACCGCCATCCAACTCCACGGAAGCTGTCACAGCCTCAACGAAGAAATCATCCGCTTCACTACCACCTTGGAAACGCTCAACACCCAAAAACAAGGTGTTTGCCTCTCCAGAGCTAAGGCTACCGTCTCCCTCACCAGTGATTGTCCACTGATTATTGGTGTCAGAGCCGATTAAAGTATCAACACCTTGGCCACCGAGTATCTGCGTAACGCTAACGCCGGATACATTTAGAGTAAAGCGATCATCTCCGGCACCACCATCAACAGTGACCGCAATATCACCCGCAATATTGGAGATATCATCGCCATCACCCAGGGCGATTATTGAGTCTTCACTGAAAACACCAGAAATGGACGCACCTTCCGCAACCTCAAAAAGATTGGCTGCGTCAGAACCACTAAAATAAAGCCCCGCAGAACTAGTGCCCTCAACGCCTTCCACACCACGGATTGCACCCTGAATATTCAAATCGTTATTAAATGCTCCACTTAATACAGCGCCATAAATATCCACAGTTGCCGAGCCATCAGCACCAAGGGTAATCGTGTCCGCTTGCAGATTCAGGCGAGCCGCATCCTGCAACAAGATGTGACTACTTTCTTCTTGAGTAATTACTGACGCAGAAATACTTACATCACCACCTTGACCAGCACCATTTAACTCTATATCGGCCAAGCGAACGCTATTAGCATCTGCAATATTAATGGTTGCTGCGCCTTCGGCTTGCACGCTTAGAGTGTTGAAATCGTTTAGGGGGTTGGAGAGATCAATACTAGTGCCGACGGCCGCGAGAATTGAGGTTTCGCCAGTGATATTGAGCACGTCGGTTTGGTTGATATCACCGAGGATATTGAGAGATAGGCTTTCGGCGTTAATGCCATCTAAAGCAAGAGTGCCGTTGTTGAAAACTTCAACGTCTTGGGCATTGAGAATTTTGATGGAGGAGAGGCGGTTTCGACTTCCTCCCAAGTTAATATTGCCTCCCGCATCAATAACTATTGGTGCAGCTGATTCAGCATTTAGAATAGGCAAAGTGGAGAGAAATCCACCGACGACATATCCATCGCTCACCACATTGAGGTCTCCTCCAACTTTGAAAGAAGAAATCTCATTGCTGCCACCAACAAGATAAGCTTGCTCCAAGTTCAAATCAGAAGCATACTCAATATCCACACTCCTCGCATTAAGCATAAGTTGACCGATACGAGTCTCTGTGTTTTTAAGTTCAATATAAGATGCTCCAAAAAAAATACTTCCAACAATATCTAGTCGTCTATTTCCAATAATACTCAGATCACCATCATCTTTAGTCGGCACTACTGCGGAACCATCAGAAGAGCTTAGGTTCCATTCACCCAGCTTAAGTGACTTACTAAAGTTGACCGCTGCGTGTTCCGCGTTTACCGATAGAAATCCACTAAAGAAATTCTCATTTGTGATCGCCAGCTCTCCATTGACATGGAAATTCGCATCTCCAAAAATATGCAAGCCTTTCTTAGCATCTACACTAGAAGCTGAAACATTTAGCGTTCCACAACTGCTAGTGTCCAAACAATCCGAGCGTGTTCGTATACTTGGCAACGCGAGATCCGTTGCTGAATTCAAAGTGATATTCCCACCAACTGCCCCATCCAATATTGGATTGTCTATTTCGGTATTAATCTCTACATTATCACCAAACTGGAATGCTTCGGCTGTGGCGGTATAACTGCCCCCGCCGGTCCGAACATCATAGGATTGAATTAAGAATCCTCCGACATTGATCGAAATATCCCTTTGCCCTTGAGCGTTAGTGGCAGCTATTTCAGGCAAATATAAATTGCCGCCCACCTCGAATCGGGCTGATCCGCTTAAATCTGAATGCGGCAATACCTTAGAAATTACTGTGGGTTCAGCCACAACATCTCCTGGGGCTTGCACAAAAAAATCTCCGGTAGTATGAGATCCTTCTGGATTAATCGAAGGTAAGGAAATGTCCGAACCACCGAAGCGTGACCCAGAAGAAATGAGGCTAATATCACCGGTTCCTTTATTTACATCTGTATTGATTACTACATCGCTCATCCATAGTTCACGCCCGAGAGCAGAGAAAGATCCTGAATCAAACACCATGTAACCAGTTTGCCCTTCGAATCTTCCTTCTCCTAGATCTATAACAATATCCTTATTTACTTGAACCTCTCCAGTGCCCACATAAAAAATCCCCCCATTTGTTTTAACACTTAAACTATCCGCCTTATAAACCCCTCCTAGAACTAAATTCTGTCCTGAAGTTTCATAAGATAAACTTCCGCTAGTTGATACAACCGGATTACTCGTAAAAAGAGGGCTACTTATATGTGCCGCAGAGAATTTTATATCCCCATCGGACAAGATAGAAAAGTCTTGAGTAAGGTTGATTCTAGTTGCCGCGTCAAATAGTGCATCGCCTTCGATATCAATCGCGCTTTCTGCATTGATCTCACCACCAGTTGATCTGACTACCAGATTACCCCCAGAAAAAATCTGACCAAGATTAATATCACCTACTGACTCAAAAAATACATCGCCCTGCCCAGCAACACCAGTAGTATCAATCGCAACCGATTCGCCAAAATTAATATTAGCGCCTGTTAATTCGATTGAGCCGCCGAAGGTGGATATATTTTGATTGGCATAGATATCGGCAGCAGAATAGACGTTAACTGAAATTGGGTTGAATGTAGGGTTACCGGAAGCATCGTATCCAATTTCAGGAAGACGAATAGCATCTTGAGAATTAATGACAAGCTGAGCGTCTTGTGATCTGGAGTTGACTACAATACCAGAAAAAAGAACGCCATTACCCGCTATAAGGTTGGCGTCGATAAAAAGCCCTTTCCCAACAGTAATTTCGGCTTTCAAAACTGAGCCTGTTATAAAGGCTGCATCTGAAACTTCATCTGTAAAACCTCTTAGCTTTGGAATTTGATAAATCAATCCTGATGGCAGTGTGATTGATGTTAATGTCGGGCGCTCTAAGGTCTCTACGGTAATGGAGCCAGCAACCTCGAGATCCGCACCCAGAACAAATACTGAATCTCCCCCTGAATACATATAAATATTGTTGGGAATACCGATTTGGTTAGTACCAACTGTCGATTCATGAAATGTTGAAAAATTAGATGATAAGAAATAGATATTCCCCTTAGTATTTATTGTCCCATAGGCAAACAGTGTAATATCCTCATCACTTGAACATGCCTGACACAAACTCTCAATCGATCCAACAGCCACGAAGTCGCCCAAACCCAAATCAATCTCTAGTCCTTGTGAAAAATATACTGATCCTCCAGACTCCAATACCAATGAGCTGGTACTATTAGGATCTTCAACTGCTATTTGCAAACCGTCACTATCAGCTATTCGCTTACTTGCACTAATAAACACATCACCAGTTGCCAGTGCGCGCGCGATTGCTACGTCGCTGATTAGAAAGAGCGAGGAGCCAGCGTCGGGCTCGTCTGAGAAGAGAATCGTGCCGTCCACCAGCTCGTCGTCATGGAGAGCTGCCACTTCGGGGACGATAACTACCGCCTCCGGATCCAACAATAAAGTCCCATTTTCCCCTCTCACTGCGGTCCTATCCACACTCCCCAAGAACCGCAAATTCTCTTTACCGGAAACTTCAACAAATCCGCCATCGCCACCAAGCTCTCCGCCGCGAACATTTATTTCACCTGTGAATGAAGTGGTTTCATCGGCCCAAACAATAACGTCGCCACCATCACCTTCTGTTAGGGCGTTGGCTTCTATTAAGGTGTCTTTGCCGATAGCGGTGCGGGAGGCGTTGCGGAGTTGGGTTTCTTTGCCTTGGAAGCCGCCGCCGATATGGATGTCGCCACCGCCATGGGTGCCCGAGGTGTGGATTTGGGATTGGTCGAGGACGCCGACGCGGTCGCCGAGGATTTTGATTTGACCGCCGCTGCCTGCGCCGTCATTGATTGCGCTGGTGGTGCTGTTTTCGGTGAGGAGGGTGGTGTCGCGGGAGTGAATTTCGATATCGCCGGCAGCAGTTTTGCTATTCGCGAGAATCGTACCGCTGCTGTTGACGTTTTCACCGAGTACGACAATATCGCCAGCCTCCGCCGTTGTGGAAGATGTGCTGATGGTGCCGGTGTTCACAACATCGGCGCCCGCGCCGAGGGTGAAGCTGCCGTCTTCGTGCATGACGACGCTGGTTTTCGCGTTCAGTCCGTCTGCATTGACGGCTCGGCTAAAAATATCCTGGCTGGCGCTGCCGGTGAGCAGAACGCGCCCGCCTTCTGCGGTAATTTCGCCGCTATTGCTAACCGCCGCGTCTACGCCGAGCTCGCTTTGCAATATCTCTTTGGATACCCGCACGCCGATCAGGCCTTGATTGTCGAATGTCAGCACCGCTTCTTTACCGGCCGCAAGAGTGACCGAGCCGAGCTTGGCGGAGATCAGGCCTTGGTTGTCGACTTGTTTACCTATAAGCGCGACATTGCCGCCGGTGGCTGCATTAATAATGCCTTGGTTGATCACTGCGCCGTCTTTGCCTTCTAACGCCTGGAAGACCATCTCGCCATTGATGAAGTCGTCGGCGTTGATGTTAAGGCCAGCGGCAACCAGTCCGCCGACATTGACCGTCGCACTTTCACCAAACAGCACGCCGTTGGGGTTCATCAGGATGACGTGGCCGTTGGCATCTAAACGTCCGAAGATCTGTGAGGCTTCATTGCCGAGGATACGGTTGAGCGCGATCGAGTCAGCGTCTGGCTGGATAAACTGGACGCGTTCTTCAGCGCCAATATTGAAAGTGTCCCAATCGATGGCAAGGCGGTCGGTGTTTTGGATGATGGTAGTGTCCGCACCGAGTTGTTCGATCACGCCAGACCCACCTACGATTGTGCCGCCGGCGGGGGCCGCTTGTGCGCTGGCACTGGCGATCATCTGCGCGGCAATTGCGATATAGAGCTTACGGCGGGGAGTGGAACCGAAAGAAGAAATAAGAGGGAGGCGTTTCATGTCTCATTCCTGGTTAACGTCGCTGTCAAAACGGGAATTCCTTGCATGGTCTTCCCCTGAGTAGAGCGCTGACCAAAAGGCGGCGCCCACATAAAAAAGTGGTGTTCAAGCAGTTGGCGGCGGATCGTACAGTAATCGACCCATCGACTCACCGAGCCTGTGATCGAAAAGTGATCACATTGGCAAATTTTCGCGCCAAATAGCGATAACGACACAGCCCGCATTCTCGCCAGAGGTGAGATTGAGCAAAGGGGGGATGAGCGATTTTGTGGTACCGAAGGATTTAGTAGTGACACACATGGATATCCGCATCCTCTTATACTCCGTGTCGGTTGGGCTCTAGCAGAACCTAACCTTGCGTCTGGGCATCGACCCGCTGATTGGCGGTGACTGCAATAACGGTCGCCAGCTTAGCATAGACTTCCGCCGCATGCGCCCCCAGATGGCTCAATACGGCAGAAATTCGATGGGATAGTTGACCGTTATGGTGTCCACATCTTTAGCGCCAAACTGGAAGTTGCGGATGCGCGCCAGCAGACTGTCCAGCAAACCTTGATCTTGTAGTTCGCTGCTGACAACTTTGACCGCGCTGACGCCGCCATCGGGACGTATAGTGACGGCTAGAACGAGCCGTCCTTTAAGTGCAGGGTTGTTGCGACGCGCGCGGTTGTACAGGCTTTGCAACTGACTCTTGTGTCGATCAAATACCAAGATGACTTCTTCTTCCGCGCGCGTGCGCGCTCCGCTTACCGAAGCTTCTGCCGTCGCGCTTTCCCGAGCAAATGCGGTCTCACTCGCCGCCAAAGCCTCGCGCGCGGCCGCCACTTCAGCGGTGCTCAGCTGAGATTCTCCCGCGCGGGCCGCATAGCGGCTGGCGTCTACGCCATTGCTGCCGCGATTAACGTTAGCGGTAAGTACCGAGGTATCCGGAGCCGCCGCCTGATCTCCCGCACCGGCGTTATGACGAATCTCGGTACGGACTTGAGCCGCAGCGGCAGGTGTATCCATCAAGTCGTTCAACTCGCCCATATGCGCGAGCAATCCGCTCTGGGAGGCTTTTTCGCGGGCTTTTTGCTGCTCGGTGGTGAGCGGTTCGCGCGGCTTTGGCCGCTCTCGCTCGATGCGCGGCTGGGCGACCTCGGGCTTAGGCTCAGGTTTTGCCTCCACGGGCTTGGGCGGCTCTACCGGTTTAGGTGGTGGCGGAGGGGGCTTGGGCTTGGTGTCTTTTAGATCGATAAACTTAGCGACCCGCTGAGGTACAGCGGTGCGCTCATGACGGGTCTTTTCGGGCACCTGAATGGACGAAATCACCCCACCCGCGAGCATAGCAATCACCATCGCCACAACAGCGAAAATCGCAAATAGGCGATCTTCCTTCTGGCTTGGCTGCCAACTCAGGGCCAACTGTTTGTAATTCGCCAATGCCATGGGTATGAATAATTCCTCTTAATCCTATTGGGGCCAAGTACGAACGGATGACTCAGTGTTAGTGTGCCGGCTTGGCCTTTTGATGGGCCGCAAAGGCAATCTTGGTGTAATTGGCCTGCTGACAGGTCGCTAAAATTTTGTGCAGTAGTGTATAGGGAATGTTTTCGTCGCCGAGGATCGTGATTGCTTCTTCGGCGCCGTCTTCCACTTGCCGCAACTGGCGATTACCGCGCTGAAATTCCAAGGCCTCGCGCAGAGGTGCGATCACATCGTCTTTAGCGGCTAATAGGTCCGACACTCTGGCCACTTCACGCCCTTGCAACAAAATAATCTGCGGTGTGACCGTGAGCACCAAGGTGTCTTCGGGCACTTTCTGCGCGGTGGATTTGGGCAGCGCCAAGTCTTTCTGGTTCGGCAGTTCTGGTGCGTTTGATGTGTTCACTAAAAGAAAAAACACCAAAATGGTGAAAATATCCATTAAGGACACAAGGTTCAGCGATGAACCTTTATTCACTCGGTGGTGGCGCTCCATGCGCCGTACGCGGCGAGAGGCCTGCTTCACAATGAGGCTCCTTCTTCCTGAGGTAAGAGATCGAGCGACACCTCCTCGTCGTCCGTCCCGCTCGCTTGCGGCGCTTCACCTACGGAGATGGAAGGGAACAGCTCAACTTCCTCCAGGGTGGTCACATTGACGATCTGGGCACTGCGAACGTGATCCATCACCTCGATCAGACGCTTGTAGGGCACACGGGAATCCAACAGCAAGCTAATGCCGGTTTCTTCGGGAAAGCGTCGTTTGATTTCCAACAGCACCTCGTGCACTTTCGCCCAGGCGATAGTGTCATCGGTAATGGCAAACTGGCGAATGCGCCCTAAATTGGCGTCGCGAATTTCCAATGTTTGCGGATAGATCAGCATTTGCAGCTCGAGCTTTACTTTCTCGTCCGCTTCACTCGCGGCGTTGAGCGCAGGAAGATTCAATTCCAATACCGTCATGCGCGAAAACACCGCGGTAATCAACAGGAATGGAATCAAAATCACCATAAGATTCAAAAAAGCGGTGATGTTTAACTCCACCGTTTCTTTAAGAGCTTTGCTACGCCGCCGTTTCATTGCAGAAAATCAGTCTTTAACAATTAAATTCAGACACTTCACGGTCGCCATTTCGATGTTGTCGACCAGGCGTGTCGTTTTGGCTGCGAGAAACGAGTGGATCAGAATTAACGGAATGGCGGCCGTCAAGCCAAATGCCGTAGTATTCATGGCCACGGAAATACTCGCCGAAAGCAAATCTGCTTTTTCGGCAGGGTCGGCCGAAGCAACGGCGGTAAAGGCTTGAATCAAGCCAATGATGGTACCGAGCAAGCCGAGTAGGGTGGCAATATTGGCGAGGGTGGCGAGGTAGTGGGTGCGCTGTTCCAGCTCCGGCATAACCTCCATAATTCCTTCCTCCATCGCCGCCTCCACCGCTTCGCGGCTCGCGTTCATGCGCAATTTAGCCAAGCCGTATTGAAGTACGCGCGCCAAGGGCGTTTTGTGTTTTTGCAGAACGTTTTCGGCACGGGCCAAATCATTCGCTTTTAGCATAGGCGTAAGCTGCTTCCACACCCGATTGGTTTTGCTGTGCGTCGAACCGACAACCACGAGGCGTTCAACGGCAATGACAATACCAAGTACGAACACCGCCAGAATGACGTACATGAACGCCCCGCCGGACTGGAAAAATTCTACTAAATCCATAAGTCTACCTTTGATTCAATACCGAAATTGAATGTGCGGCCGACTGCCCAGTTTAGGGTTTCGGCACTAAAGTGATATCAGGAGAAGGGTCGCCCTCGGCGGGCGGGCTGACAGTATCGGATGTGGACCATCCACTGGCTTGATCATCTCCATTAAATTCGCGGTCGATCTGGTCGAGCAGGCCGCGGCGTTGGGCGAGGTATTCTACACGGCTCATCCGGTGTTCCAAATAGTCTGTGACCATCTGCCGTAAAAGATTGGAATAATTGATCTCTGACATAATGTTTTGTCTGTCTCCGCAGGTGCTTCCGCCCGCTTGCTTAACGCTCTTAACGCACCAGTTCGCGCAGCACCCGAAAGCCCGTTTCGGGATCGGGATTGCCGGCACTGACGCGCTGGGTCGCCAGAGTGCACTCTTCCATTTCCGTTGCATAGGAGCCGCCGACAGCCAATAACTGTTGACCCTGTCCCATCACCCATTCCTGCGCATTCCCCACGTAATTCACCAGCCCCCAGGCATTTTGTTGACCAATATTGGCATTCAATAGAGCGCCGCCCTTTTGGATACCTCGCGCGTTAAGTCGACAGTTGCGGTTGGCATCCAGCCCGCGCCCCGTTGCCTTTGCCGCCGCGCGCCATTCGGCGAGCGTGGGCAAGCGGTAGGTTTTTCCTGTCTCGCGGCTCAGCCATTGCAGGTATTCCTGAGCCTTTTGTACCGCAATACCGGTAACCGGCAACGCAGTATTGGCGGACCTTAACGGATCACAACTTTTCTTGGCGCGACAGAAGTCATTAAATTCGGCAATGGTGACCTCATAGCGGCCGATGGCAAAGGCGGGCAGTCCGTCCCTTGCCGGAATCACCACCGCTTCCGGACTTTTGACGCCCCCCGCCAGGGCATCCTGACAAATACTCCGGCGGCCGCGTGCGCCAAAACCCGCCAGTGATTCGTTGCAGCTGTCGCGCTGCTCCAACCGCAGGGCGCGCAAAGTGGCGTTGCCAGGGAAAAGCTCCAGCGCGGCTGTCCGTACCGCGAGGGCGCGATCGGGGAAATTGCGCCCAACCTTCTCCAGGCAAGCCGCCAAATCGTTGACGATTTTACCTTCCGCAGCCCGATACTGCGCGGCATCCAATGAACGAAGTTTATTGATTGCCACCGTAAAGTCGCCCATATCGATGGTCTGGTTGCAGCGCAACTGCGCTTGCACCGTTGCCAGTGCCACCTCATATTCTTCGCGTCGACGCTGTTCTTCCTGGCGTTTTTTTCGGGCGGCGGCTTGTTGCTGTTGTATTTCCTTTTGGGCCTGATCGGCCAACTGCTCCTGCGCCAGCTGCTCTTCAATTTCCGCCAAGAGGGCGTTGAGTTCGGCAGCGAGAGAGGCGAGCCTTTCGGTGTCTTCGGTGTAGCGCTCCGCGCGTTCGACCATCGCCAGCGAGTCCTCATACAACTGTTGCTGCATTAGCTCTTCGATGCGGGCCAGATACAGGGCATAACTGCGCTCGCGAAAATCTGCAAAAGTCGGATGAGCGCTGCCAACCAGCTGTACCAAGCTCTGCATCTCCTCCCACAACAGCGCCTCCCAGCGCTCGTCAAATGCTTTGGCTTTAAGGATGTCATCTATATTTTTTTGCAGCAGCTCGAGGCGAATTTGGCCTTCAATTTCGCTGCGGAAGTCGTCTGCGGTTAGCGGTGCAGGCGTGGGGGTAATCTCGCGATTGAGATACACAAAGGCGCCGCCGCCAATGGCGAGCGCCATCACCAAAGTAACGCCCCAGACAGCGAGTGGATTCACCACTTTTTTATTGAGTTCCAGCCAGAATTCACCGACCGTCGCCACACGGTTGGCGCGCTCAAACGCCAGCGCCCGCTCGATCACTCGCCACTGGGGTTTGCTGACACTGGTGATGCGCTCCGGCTTCATGCCGAGGCGGCGAGCTTCCTTGGCGTTTTTGCGCTCGAATGGGTGCACCCCGGTCAGCAGTTCATAGGTAATGCAGCCGAGCGCATAAATATCGTCGCGCACATCCGGCGGCTCACCTTCGAGCATTTCAAGGCTGGCATAAGCGGGAGTGAGCGCGCCCAAATTTCCCGCGTCAAATATGGTTTTATCTTCGCTATCGCCGACATCTTGCTCGGCCTTAGCAACTGCGCGGGCAATGCCAAAATCAAACACCTTGGCGAGGTTTTGATCGGTAACAAAAATATTGCCCGGCTTGAGGTCGGAGTGAATGATGTGTTGCCCGTGAGCGTAGGCGAGGGCGGCGCATAAGCCTTCGAGAATCTGCCACGCATCGGCCATTGGCACGCCGGTGCTGCGGTACTTCTTGATGAGCTTATCGAGCGGCGTCCCTTCCAAGTACTCCATGGTCATAAAGACGGTCTCGCCGTCTTTATCAAAGTCGTGAACGTTTACGATGTTGGGGTGAGCGATGCGCTGGGTTTTGCGCGACTCCCGCTGCAGGGCGATGAATGCTTCCGGATGAGATTTGAATTCCTCGCCAAGCACTTTGATCGCGACGTAAGGGTCCCGATCCTGGGCCTCAACTTTCAACAGGTCCTTCGCCTTATACACCACTCCCATGCCGCCGGCGCCGAGCACCCGCTCAAGGATAAAGCGATTTTTCAGCACCTCATGGGCGCCCACAGACGGGCGGCGCGGCGCCGGTGTTCCCGAGGGCAGCGATACGGTTACATCATCCTCCTTCGCCTTGGCTGCGCGCTCCGGTGCGCGAGCTTTGCGCGGCGCGGGTTTGACATTACCGTCCTTTACGGGCGGTTGCGCAGGCGTCGGCCGGCTAGGGGGGCGAGGCCGCCGCGGCAGCTGAATGCGCGTCTTATCGTTGTCGTTGGAGTCGGTCATTGCCGGTTATCGCTAGCCGAATCGGCCGGGCTCACCCCGGACCACTACCACCGAGACATTGTCCGGTGCGCCATTGGCCAAAGCGGCCTCTACCAACTCCTCCGCCATTTGCTGAGTATCCCGTCCCGCCAAAATACGCACTATGTCCTGTTCCTTAACGGCGTTGTGTAAGCCATCGCTGCACAGCAAAAAGGTATCGCCGATCTGCGTATTGAATACGTTTACATCAATAAAACCTTCTTCCTCGACACCGACCGCACGGGTAATGACGTTGGCGTTGGGATGGCGGGCCGCTTCCTCCGGCTCCAGTGCACCCATCTCGATCAGCTCCTGGACGTGACTGTGATCGCGCGACAACTGGCTCAGCTGATGGTTACGCAGGCGATAAAGTCGGGAATCCCCCGCCCACAGGCACACCCCCACCCGACCGCGAATCACCAGCGCCACCAGGGTGCTGCCCATAGTCGCTTTGTCGAGCATAAGATCGGCGTAGTCGAGAATACCGGCGTTCGCATTCATCAGCGCCTGCTCGACAGTATCGACAAAGCCGCTGAGGCGTTCGACATCGTCCACCTCCGCTAAAGCTTCAACAATCATCCGGCTGGCAACGTCGCCGACCTCGTGTCCGCCCATGCCGTCGGCGACCGCCCAAAGACCGATCTCCGGCCGCGTCACTAGAGCATCTTCATTGACTTCACGCACCGCGCCTACATCAGTGCGAGCGCCGCTGCGCCAGTCTATCGGGCGACGAAACGTATGATCGGTCATAGTATTGCTGTTCAAACTCGACTCCCAGTCAGACATGGGCGCGCAGCGGTCGCACCGGTACGGACCACTCCCAATCTTCCCATAAACCATCCAACATGGCCGCTGCGCCGGCCACGGCTGGCATCGCGGGGGTTACGAAAATACAGGGCTCGACTCGTTCCGAGCCGCTGGTACTCCAGAGGCTGTAGCTATTAAACGTACCGGCGACGAAGGCGTCTAGCAAATGGGGCAGCGCTGGAGTTACCGCCGGGTCGTCGAAGTCCAGATCCACCACCACCCCGGCGTCCGGGTGCGACGGTCCTTGGTAGCGATAACCATCGCCGACCGAGGGTTTCAACAAGCTGAGTTCATCAACCAAGCGATCCACCGGCAGCTGACCGTCGAGCGCTTTCAGTGCAAGCATTTCGAGCCCTTCAAACCAACCGTTTTGATGCGCCATAAAGGCCGTCAAGGACGTGCGCTCGGGCAACCGGCGCAGAATCGAAAATGGAAAGTAGCGCCCTACGCGGTCGACGCTAGGGAGCCATATGCCGGCCCACGCGTTGCCGTCCAAGGTGCCGGCAGACAGGCAGAAGCGCCAAATGGGACTGGTGAGATAGATCTCCAACCATGCGTCACCCAGGCGCTCCTGAGTACTGCCGACAAACGTCTGCAACCAACTGTCCCACTCGTTGATCAGTTTGGTCGGCAGGTTGCGATGGATGAAATCACCGTGCGCCGGCAGCTTGCCAAACAGGCCAGTGACAGAGGCCAAAGGGTTATGGGTGTTGTGTCCATTCATGCGACTGATCTCACGGAACTATAGATTCGGGTGCCCGAAACGCACTGAGCACTTCGCGCCGCAGCGGACTGTCCGCACTTTTGGTTTTCACTTCGTAGGTAATTTTGTGAGCATCGCGCTGCCCCCCTGCGCGCTCATCGCCTGCGGAAAAGGTCACCAAATAAATATTCGATTGACTGGTTTTTTCCACGTAAGAGGAATCCAGCAGGCGAAACCAAGCCCAACCGCCTTGGAATGAGCGCTCGTATTGACTGCCCTGCAAGTCTTCGAAAACCATGCGTACGCGCATGTTGTCCTGATTGGCTTGCCAGCGCACGGTCTTCCAGAATTTTGGGCCGTGATTGTAGGTGAGTCGCTCATCTCCCACATCCAGAGTAAAACGCGCATCGCGCTCTTCCATGGCGCGTGGTCGCAGTTCCATGGTCACAGCGATATTGTCTGGGCTTTCGCGATAAAAGATATCTTTGATCGCCCGGGCATGGCTGACCTGGCGCAGCACCTCTTCGGAGAAACCAAAGGTGTAATTGTCCACCACGCGATTGCGCATAGCGCCGCGACTGGAAACAAACGGCGCCATGTAATCGTTGAAGAACGTATCCATAGTGCCGCCGGGTTTGAAGAACTCCGAGAAGTCGTAAAGCGCCATCTCATTGGTGGAGGTGCGATTCAGTGGGTAGCGCCCCTGCAGCGTTTGGCTGTAAGGCCGATGCACCAGCGCTCGCCACTCGTTATCGACGTAGCCGCGCGCCGCATCCAGCACCACTTTCCAACTCTGGTCAGCGAGGGTGACCAGCCATTGACGCACGGGCTCGGGCAGCGACTGAGAATACGCACGCACGTCCGTGATGGGGTTGCCGGCGCTGGTATCGAAGCGCGCGCGCGCGTGATTGAACGCCTGCTGTCCGGGCTCGGGGCTGATCGCCACATCTGTCATAAAATCCTTCAGGACCTGCAGCTTATTCATAACCGCCGACACCGGCGCCACATCGCCGCGCCCCACGGCCACCAGGGCATTGAGGTCGCGGAAGTGCTTGTCGACACGCGTGCCCTCGTATTGATCGATCAAGACCCCCGTCGCCAGTTGCGCTACTCGGCCACCCCTTTTGGGATTTTTTGCCGCAAGATCTTCAAGATCGTCTTTCGGCGGCCGCAGCTGGGTGTTGCGTTGACCCACTTGGAGAATGGATGCCAACGGCGAATACACCGGGTCCACCAAATTGGTCAACACCTCTTCGGCGTGGCGGAGATTGCGGAACTCGGTCACTATCAGCTGTTTGTACACCTCATCCCAAACCTGGATGTATTCGCTGAGATAGAGGTCGTTGACCTGCTTGCTGACGTCGTCCAAGTCTTCCTGGATAAAATCGATCTTGGCATTTTCGTCGTCGGTGAGCACCCAGCGTTCGTTGACGATATCCGCCACTAACGGCGAACCCGCAGACAAGTCGATGCTGTCGTATCCCCCTTTGGTGAACATCACCGGGATAAAGAGCGCACGCTGGATGTTACTGTCAACCTTGTAAGAGGTGCGTACCGACGCACCAAAGGCCGCGAGCAAATCCACCTTGCGACTGTAGAGCGGATTGCTGCGCACGCGCGAATAAACGCGCTGCGCCACCGGCTCGCGCAAAATCAACTCGCGAGTATCTTTCACTAGGCGCGCATTTAAAGTACTCGGCGGCGGTACCTGGGCGAGCAAGTTGTCCAGATGGCCCTCCAGCTCTTTACGCTTGGTGCCTTCGCCGCGCAGGGCGGTATCCCAGTAATCGACAAACCACTCGCGCACCCGCTCGGTCTCCATGCGATCGGTTTTCTGGAACATCATGTAGATGCGGAAGGTATCGTAGAGATCGCGCCCTTCGTAGCCTTTGACGAGTTCGGTCTCCATGGTATAGAGCAGGCGCGGCAGGAGTTCGGTCTCGAGTTTGTGACGATAGGCCTGATCGGCCTTGGCATCCACGCGCACGTCATATAAACCGAGGCTGGTCAGCCAAGGGTGGTCTTGTTGATCGTAGACCAGCGATGCCTGCTCCAAGGCCGCAAGAGGTGGCAGGACTTGGCGGACATCGCGGTTCTGCACAGCGACCTTATCCGCCGCAAGCTCATAGTCTTCAATGTGCGCGTTCACCTCTTTCATAAAGCCGCTATGGCGCATTACGCTGCCGGACCAAACCGTAATCAAGCCCACCAGCGCTAACACCATCAATGCGTAAGCCCCGCGCTGTAGCCAGCGAATGGTGCGCTCGTAGGCGGCGTTGGAACCCACCAATTCACCTTCGGGAAAAATCACCTCGCGAAACAGGCGACCGAGGAAAAAGCTTTTACCCTGTTGATGGGGCAGCTGTGCGACATCGCGGGCAAAACCAAAGTTGGCCGCCACTGACGCCATCAGGCGATCGATAGGTGTGCCATCCTGGGTGCCGGAGGTGAAATACACGCCGCGCAAGTAGGGTTGAAACTTAAATCGATTGAAGGCGAAGGTCTGACGGACAAATTGCTCGGCGATACCGCGCAGATTCTCGAACTGCTGCGGAAATCCCTGAATCGCTGCGCGACGTTTGCTGTCGCGCTCCTGGTGCATGCGCCACAGGACCCGAGCGTAGAGGTTGCGAGTGAGGCTGGTGAGTTCGTTGCGCAGAAAGTCGAAGTCTGGCGCACTGTCGGCTTCCGGTGCATCCGGCAGAGAGATTCCCCACACTTGCTCGCGTTCTTCGCGGCTAAAGTCCTCAAAGAACTCGCCAAATCCGCTAACCAAATCCGCTTTGGTAAACACCAGATACACAGGAAAGCGAATCTGCAGTTTGTCCATCAACTCGTCCAGCCGCGCACGGATGGTCTTGGCCTGCATCGCCCGCTCGTCCTCCGTTTGCATGAGCAAATCCTGCAAACTGATCGCCACCACGGCGCCGTTGATAGGGCGGCGACGGCGGTTGCGGCGCAGCAGCTCGAGAAACCCTTCCCACGCGCTGGCGTCGACTTCGCGGTGACTGTCCTGTGTGGTGTAGCGGCCCGCGGTGTCGATCAGCACCGCTTCGTTGGTAAACCACCAGTCGCAATTACGGGTACCGCCGACACCCTGCAGCGATCCGCGACCAAAGGTTTCAGCCAGAGGGAATTCCAGACCGGAGTTAATCAAAGCGGTGGTTTTGCCCGAACCCGGCGGCCCCACGATGATGTACCAGGGCAGCTCGTAAAGTGCGCGGTTGCCGCGCGCGCCTTTAAATTTGTAGCGGCGCAATGTATCGAGCGCCTGATTAAAGCGCTCATTGATCTGAAACATTTCTTCTGCGGTTTGCTCGGAGTGGCCGCCACCGCTCGGCGGGACTTTTTCGGGGCTCTCCTGCAACCCCGCCAGCAACTCGTTATTCGTCTTTTTGCTGCGTGCCTGCATCCATAGATTGTTGAGCCCCCAGAGAATGAGCACCACTATGATGCACATGAGGCGAACCGTCACACTTTCCAACGGCGCTTTGTTGTGTTCGCCAAACTTGATTTGTGGGCCCACAAACCAAATCAGCAGAGAAATCGCAATCAATCCGATCAGCGATATGGTGACGGGATGAGTGAAGAAGTTTTTCAGTTTTTGCATGACTGCTGTTTATCCATTTTATGCACGAGCCATCCGGGCTCGCCGCGTCAATCAGTGCCTGTGTCATCGCCTGCGCAAATCGCGCAAACCCTTATTTACTCATGTCGAACAGGGGAGGAGATGATGGTGTCGAGTTTGGTCACCACCGGGTCGGAGGCCGCGCGCATCCAGTAGGTGAAGCCGGCGTAACCAATAACCACCAGTACGGCAAACACACTGGCCGCCACCCACACAGGCACATAGTGGTAAAGCGTTTTACGTACTCGCCCAAGCCCGTGCCAATTTGGCGAAAGTTCGCGCTCAAAGTCACCCCGGTGATTGCGAATAGTGCGGTAGAGGTTGTCGCGCAGCATATCCAACTGATCGCGACCACGGTTCATCAACCGGTATTTACCTTCGAAGCCCAGGCTGAGACATATGTAGAACAGCTCCAGCATGGCGAGGTTTTCGGCCGGCGCTTGCAACATGCGATCGAGGATGGCGAAGCACTTTTCTCCGCCAAAGGTTTCGCCGTGATAGATACTCAGTAGCGTGTGTTGCCCCCAGGCGCTTTCATCGCCCCAGGGGGTATGCAGCACCGCCTCATCAAGCGCCGAGCAGAGCAGATAGCGCGCCGCAAGTGCGATTTCTGGCTTGATGCCAAAATCTTTGGCTTTCTGCTCGAAATTACGAATTTCATTCACTAGACGCTTGTGCAGACCACCAACGTCTGGATGGCGGCTGCTATGACGCGTTTTTTCAAACACAGCAATGAGCGTGGAGGCAGCGTTGACCAGCGGATTCAAACCGAGCGCAGTGTTGAACTTGACCTGCTCGTATCCCCCCCGACCACCGGTCGCCGGTGGCGGGGCCGCCGGTGCACCTGCGGCAGGTGCCGGGCGGGTACGTCCAACTTCCGTGGCACCCGACCTACGTCCAGGCGTCGGCCGCATAGAGGATCGATCCCCACCGGGGGTGGGCTTGAATACTGTACGATCGTTATCGTCCGTCATAACATCTCCTCAACTCAGCGGCGGATCGCCCAGAACTCCATTTCCAAACCGGGGAACTCACCCCCCAGGTGCATAGCAAAGCCGCCGGAGCTACTCATCTCTTTCCAAAACTGGCTGTGCTGGTCCAACTCAAAATAGGTGTAGCCCGCGCGGAAGGGGATCTGCCGCGGAGCGACCGGCAAAGGCTTGAGCTCAATGCCGGGCAAAGCTGCGTTGACCAACTGGCGAATGCGCTCCACCGGACCGATCTTGATCTGGGCGGGGAAGCGTGAACGGATCATGTCGTCGCTGACATCGGCACGAACGGCGAGGATGAAGGACGCGGTCGTGAGCAGTGATCGATCGGTGATCTCCGCCACGTGCACCCCGTATTTTTTCTCTGCTAGGGTCATGGCGATGGCGGTTTGTTCATATACCATCGAGAGGTATTTGCGCAGGATTTGCATCAGCGGCGTAAAGGTCTGTTCCAAATCCGCGTGCAGGTACACGGGCAGCTCGGGTGGCCGGCGATTGGTGGCCACAAAGGTGGCGAACTCGCCGACCATTTGCACTAAATATTCGTAAAGTGGCAATGGGTGGAGCCCCTCGATCCGGCTCAAATGCATCACCATCGGCTCGACCCGGTTGATGACTTGCAGCAACAGATAGTCGGCGATTTCCGCAGTACCACCGCGCCGCGAATCAGCTAAACGCCCGGAGATTGCCTCCGCTCTATGACGCAGTAAACCGTGCAGCTCGGCCATAAACGTGGACAGGTTCAAGGTTGCCTTGCAGTCCAGAACCGACGGAATACAGCGCTCATCCAGTGCGATGTCTTTTTCCGCTCGAACTTCGTTAATCCGCAGCAGCGGAATGTAGGCAAATCCGCTCAAGTCATTGGTTTGCAGCAATAACCGCAGTCGCAGTTTAGCGATTTCTAATTTCTGGCTATCGCCACCCTCAACGGTGACATCCCGAACACTCTGTTCCTGTGCGTAGTAACGGGCCAGCCCCTGCTTGCTGTCTTGCGGCAAGATATCCACTGCACCTGGCCGGCGCACGGGTACCGCAAGGTAGACCACCGTATTTTTTACGCTTTCTGGAATCTCGATAACCGGTGGCGGATCGTCGTGGTCGGGGAAATTGAAGGGGGTGCCATCGGGAAAAATACCGCTCGCCCGCTGCACCGAAATTTTGCCGAGATTCAACAACTGCTGGTCCAATTCAAACTCTTTAAAGCCCCATCCGTAGGGAACTAAAGCATTGCAGCGACCGTTGACGTAGTACTCGAGATAGCGGTCCTGCTGCTGGAAATGCTGGGGATTTAAGAACATCCCCTCGGACCAGACGACTTTGGATTCTAACGACATAGGTTTTCCATTCTTGTGGTTGGGGCATCCATGACCGGTGGCTTATCGAGCTCGCCGCAGCAGCATTTGATTGCCGGTCAGGTCGACATAAACCTTATTTTTTATGACATTTTTGGAGGTCACAGGAAAAACAACTTTGAATTTCGAGTTCTTGTACTCAAAAAATTCGGCAAACAAGCCCACATAACGCGTTTGTGGATCCAGCACGAAGTGCTCCTCTTGAACCTCGCCAGGAACGAGGCGGTTCAATTCGCGCTTCGCAATCAGATCTTTACCCAACAAGGCTTCGTCTTTTTCATAAAGCTCAAGAAAGTCGGCTTTACTAAAGGCTTGCTCGGAAGATAGCTCATAAAAACGAATAAAAAGCGGAGAGGGGGAGTGTTTTTCATCTGGATTGATATCTTCTCCCCCGACCAGCACCAGCTTCAGGTCCGTATCCAAGTCGAACATGCCGACAACGCCGCTGTTAAGCTTGGTGCAGCTCCACAAAGGACCGATCAATACAACCACAGCAAAAATTCGACAGATAAATCGTAGCACCCAATATCCTCCTATAAATTAAAGATCGCTTTTGCGCGCATTCGCCAATTTGCGCATTTGGTCTTCGTACGCCTGAACAAACTCGTCACCGAAGAGATCCTGAAAGGACCGCTCCATATCATTCACCATCTTTCGATAGTGCTCTTGATAGGCGCTCCAAAGGCGACCTTTGATAACGCCGGGCAACATACCGCCCTTGCCCGCCAACTTAAACTCTTCTTCTAAGCTCTCAGGATCAAACCTGCTCATTGCAGAGCGAAACGCAGAGCGAATCCCAGCAATAACCGCCAGCTGGTGATCCGCGATCGCAGAAAAACTTTCCTGTACCGCATCCAGCGGGGCTTTATAAGCCCGCGTCTTACGCAGAAACATAATATCAAGCACTTCGTCGACATTGACCGAGAACTTAATCGGGTTGTTTTCCACCGGCTGAATCGTGGTGATATTGATGCGAAACTCATTTTTGATGCTGGTGCGCGAGCGCAACACTTGCATCAATCCGTCGAGAGTTTCGCGCATCATCAAGCCGACGGTATGGTGTATTTCCCGTATTTGATCATCCGTCAAATTGGCCTCACCCAAGCCCAAAGCCTCCAGCAAAGTGCGATCCAGAGTGCCGGCCGCTGCCGGTTTACTGGGCGCTCGCTGAGCTTGCGTCAATGGCTCTTGACTGCTGCCCCCCGGCCTGGGCGTCGCCGCGCTTGTGCCCGCTGTCAACTTTCTCCCCGTCTGCAGTACATTGGGGCTGGGCTCCGCCATTATCTTTGCCGAGGGCGCCTCATCCAAAGGTGTCGCCTGCACCTTGGGTGAGGGCACGCTCTTAATCAGCGAGTCGTGGTCGGAGAGGTTGTAAGAAGCCGCTTTGTTTTTGCGGCCGCCGAGCAAGCTTATGTCATCAGCCCAGTCTTCGGGCAGCATGGACCCACCCTGCTTAGACTCTGGCCAGGCAATCGACTCGTTCAGCGGATCAATCCCGTCTGGCTGGCTGCCCACGCTGATAAAGGGGTCGGCGAAGGGGGCGCTCTCGCTGAAAGAGCTAGAGCCGCCGCCAGCCGATTTTTCGGCATTGTCGAGCGCGACCAGCGGATCGGTAGTTTTCATGGCATCGGGGGCAATATCCTGAATTGCCCCTTGATAGTCGCCGCTCATAAACATGGATTCAGGATTATGTGCTTCGCTTTTGTCAAAGGCAAAGTCATCCGCTGCCGTAAAAGGCGCCTTGTCAGAAAACGCAGTGGAGGCGGCAAAAGGGGAGGAGGCGAAAGGGTTAGCCGACTGCTCGAGGGTGACCTTGAATCTATACTCGCCGACGTCGAAGCTATCGCCATCGGCAAGCGCCACTCGCGAGCCGCGCCCAACGGGCTCAGGAGAGCCATTGACGAAGGTGCCGTTGGTGCTGAGATCGGTTAGGAAATACTGATCCCCCTCTACACTGATCTGGCAATGTCGGGAAGACAGAAAACGTTCCGGATCGGACAAGACCCAGTCGTTATCGACACCCCGGCCAATCCGTCCGCCCTGTGGGCCGAACGTCTTGCGATCTTCCGCCAGGGCGATACCGGGCGGAAATTTGATGATGGTAAGCTGCAGCGCCATTCGAACTTCTTCCTGAACCGAACGCTTGACGGTTGATTATTTGTCTGTTGGCCGGACCGCTCCATGAAATCATCGAGCAGCCCAATATCTGGCATGAGTACCTTAAATAAGCGGGGTAGTATATTATCCATCGCCTGCAGGATGAAAGCTTCGGCATAAGGACGAGTCGTTCCCATTGCCCCGGTTTCCGCCGGTGAGCACTTTTCATGCAGGCAGATGTGCTCTAGACTTGCTGATTAACCAATCGGCAGGTTGCTTGCAGCCGTGCCCGTCTCGGCGAATCAGATGATTCACTATGCACGACGCGACAAACGCTTATATATAAAGGAAGGCTTATATGGCATCGCAGACGTCAATCGATTTGGACGCCTTACTTGCGCCTATATCGGATGATATGCCCACTGGTAAGGATTGCCGGCAAAACCCCTCACCAAATTCTCTTTACCAGCAGGTCAAAATCGCCCGCAACGCGGCACGTGAAATTGAGCGCAAAAACGCATCGGGGGCCGACCTTGGCAGTCCCGATGAGGACTGGCGCAAGGTTTACGATCTCGCACCTAAGATTCTGCTGCAAGAGGCCAAGGATCTCGAAGTTGCCTGCTGGTATCTGGAAGCGTTGCTCCGGCGCTTCGGCTTTCAGGGGCTGCGCGATGGATTAAAGCTGCTAAATGGGCTGATCGAGCGCTTCTGGGATGACCTTTACCCCACACCCGATGAAGATGGCCTGGAGACGAAAGTTGCCCCCATCACCGGCCTTAATGGTACCGGCCAGGAAGGCGTGCTTATTTCTGCCATACGCACCTCGCTTATCACCCAAGGGAACTCCGCCGGGCCATTCGCCTTTTGGGAGTGCCAAAAAGCACTTGCCAATCATCGCATTCAAGATCCTGAGAATCGGGAAAAAGAATTCAAAAGGCTGGGTTTCGAGTTTGAAGACATGGAAAAGGCGATCAACGAGTCGTCGGCGGAGTACATGACCAACCTCCGCGATGACTTAACGGAGTGCATCGCACTCTATCGCCATATGAGCCACCAGCTTGATGAGTATTGCGGGACCTATGAGGCACCGCCTACCAGCCAAGTGATCTCTCTACTGGAAGAGTGCTTGAGCGTCGTTAAGCACTTGGGACAGGACAAATTTCCGGTGGAGGAAGCCGCCACCGAAGACCCTCTTGCCACGGATGAAGGAGCAGCATCCAGCGCACCGTCAGCACCAACCAGGGCCGGCGGCCCTCCGGAGACTCGCGAACAAGCCTTCAAGCAACTGCTTGAAATTGCAGAGTATTTCCGAAAAAGGGAGCCCCACTCACCCGTTTCCTATGTTTTAGAGAAAGCGGTAAAATGGGGCAACATGCCACTTTTCGAGCTTATGCGTGAATTGATCGCGGATGACCAAGCGCTCGCAGAGTACGGCAAGCTCACTGGAGTAAAAACGGAAGAATAAATTCACCTTTAAATCGAGGTTAGGACAATGGCCGAAAGTATTCACGACAAACTGAAGCGAGTGAGAAAACCGCGCGTTCATATTACTTATGACTTGGAAGCCAACGGCGCCCAGGAAAAAAAGGAAATTCCATTCGTAATGGGAGTCATGGGCGACTACTCCGGTGACAATGCCGAAAGTAAAAAAGCGCTCAAAGATCGCAAATTTGCGCAAATTGACAGCGAAAGTTTCAATGACTTGATGGGAAAAATTAACCCTCAGCTCAATCTAAAAGTTGACAACACGCTGGAAGACGACGGCTCACAGATGGCGGTTGATTTGCAGTTCAACAGCATAGAGGATTTCGAGCCTCAGCGCCTTGTGGAGCAAGTCGAACCCCTGCGCAAGCTTCTGGAAACCCGCAATAAACTGCGCGATCTTTTGACCAAAGCGGATCGCTCAGAAGATTTGGAAAAAATCCTTGAAGATGTTTTGAAAAATACCGAATCACTGAAATCACTTTCCAGTGAGTTGGGTGTAGATTCCGCCAATGGAGAGGAGGACAAGTAACATGGCAAATCAAGAAACTGAACTGGCCAGCCAAGGCGCCGCAGAAGCAGGCGAAGCCAGTTTTCTCGAGCAAGCGATCGCCGCTACCAAACAAACTGAGCGCAATGAAGCTCAGGACCTTCTGAAAACCCTTACCGAGCAGGCCATGAAAGGCACTGTGACGTGGGACAAAAACCTTTCGGTGACCATTAATTCGGCGATAGAGGCAATTGATGAAGCCATGTCTCGCCAGTTATCGGCAATTTTGCACACCGATAAATTCAAACAGCTTGAAGGCTCCTGGCGCGGCCTGCATCACCTGGTAAGCAAGTCAGAGACCGGCAGCGATCTCAAAATCCGGGTGATGAATATCTCCAAAAAAGAGCTGACCCGAGACTTGGAAAAAGCCGTCGAGTTCGACCAGAGCCAGATTTTCAAGAAAATCTACGAGAGCGAATTCGGCACCGCAGGTGGTGAGCCTTATGCGGCATTAATTGGTGATTTTGAATTTTCTTCACATCCCGACGATATTTCCTTGCTGAGCAAAATGTCGAATGTCGCCGCAGCAGGTTTTTGCCCTTTCATTTCTGCAGCCTCACCGAGAATGTTTGGCTTTGATAGTTTCACAGAGCTATCAAAACCGCGTGATCTGGAGAAGATTTTCGACTCGGCCGAATACATCCAGTGGCGCTCCTTCCGCGACTCTGAAGATTCGCGTTTTGTGACCTTGACCATGCCCCGGGTTTTGGCTCGCGCACCTTACGGCAAGAGTACAAGGCCGATCGATGCTTTCAACTTTGAAGAAATCGAACCCACTGACGATGGACGCGCGCGCGCGGCAGATCACGACGATTACTGCTGGATGAACGCGGCCTATGCGATGGGCACCACCATCACTCGCGCATTTGCTGAGTATGGCTGGTGTACCACCATCCGCGGTGCTGAAGGTGGCGGTAAAGTCGAAGGCCTGCCAACTCATACCTTTATCAGTGACGACGGTGACGCCGATCAGAAATGCCCGACCGAAATCGGCATTACCGATCGTCGTGAAGCGGAATTAAGCAAGCTGGGCTTTTTGCCTCTGTGTCATTACAAAAACACGGACTACGCGGTATTTTTTGGTGCACAAACAACCCAGCGCCCGAAAAAATACGGCGACCCCGACGCCACTGCCAACGCCGCGATTTCAGCTCGCTTGCCCTACATCATGGCCACTTCCCGGATCGCCCATTTCCTTAAAGTAATGGCGCGCGACAAAGTGGGTTCCTTCATGGAGGCAGAAGATGCACAACGCTGGTTGAACGAATGGATTAATCAGTATGTGAACTCAAGCCCAGGGGCCAGCGCCGAAATGAAAGCGCGATATCCGCTCGCGGAAGCCAAAATTGAAGTTAAGGAAGTTCCTGGCCAACCGGGTGTCTACAGCGCGGTTGCCTGGATGCGTCCATGGCTGCAAATGGAAGAGCTCACCGCATCTTTGCGCTTGGTTGCCAATATTCCCAAAGCGGGTTAATACACCAGGGCGGGGTAGCCCCCCCGCCCGTTTCACAAGGATTTCGCTGTGCCTGTCTTCTTAGATCTTCCCCCGACAGCAAAGTGGCATGGCCCCTGAGCACCCTTCACAGATTCGCCTGGATGATGTTCTCGACCAGCGGGCCTATGTCACCACTCTCGATGAATTCATCGCCGAAAACGACAAGCGGCGGGCGCTCGAGTTCTGGTTCACGCATTGCAACGGCGACCAATTCCCCCGCAGTGTAGAGCAGGCAATTCATCTTCTCGAGTACGCGGTTACCGAGCTTGATCACAAGATCAACGACCAGCTCAACGCCATTATCCATAATCCCGCCTTCCAAAAGCTTGAAGCCAGTTGGCGCGGCCTTTGGTATCTCGCAGTTCAAATGGAGAGCGTCAAAAACGCGAAGTTGAAGGTACTCGATATCACGTGGGCGGAGATTGTGCGCGATATTAGCCGCGCCATGGAGTTTGACCAAAGCCAGTTATTTCAGAAAATTTATAGCGAAGAATACGGTACCCCAGGTGGCGAGCCCTATGGCGTGCTGATCGGCGACTATGAAATACATCACAAGCCCTCCGAAACACACCCATACGACGATATCGCTGCTCTGGAAGGCTTGGCCGAAATCGCCGCTGCGTCTTTTTCGCCCTTTATCGCGGGTGCCGCACCAGAGCTTTTCGGCCTAGATCAGTTTGCCGATCTACGTTTGCCACTCAATCTGCAGGCAATCTTTGCGCAAGCCGAATATGTGCGCTGGCGCAGTATGCGCAATAAGCCGGACACCCGCTTTGTCGGCCTGACTCTGCCGCGCACCCTAATGCGCCGTCCTTACCGCACCACGCCCGGCAGTTATAAAGGATTATTTTTTTACGAGAAGCTTAGCAAAAATGGGCACCAACACTATTTGTGGGGCAACGCCTGCTACGCTTTTGCCGGCATTCTCATTCGCGAGTTCGCCAGCGTCGGCTGGTTTGGTCATATTCGCGGCGTTCCGCGCGACCAAGTTGGCGGCGGCATAGTCACCAACCTGCCGTACGATGTATTTTCAACGGACTCTAAAGATGTCGCTTGGAAGCCGGTAACCGATGTAGTGATTACCGACTCCATCGAGCGCGATATTAGCAATCTTGGCTTTATCCCGCTCTGCCAGTGTTTTGCGACACCTTATGTTGCGTTCTACAGCAACCCCTCCATTCACATGATCCGCAAAGGCTCCAGCAAAGAAGCGGAGGTCAATGCCAAGCTTGCGGGTATGCTCCAGCATGTGCTTTGCGGGTCGCGGGTTGCGCATTACATAAAGGTTATGATCCGCGACAAGATTGGATCCTTTGCTACTGCGCAAGAATGTGAAAATTTTTTACGCGACTGGCTGTTTCAGTACACCACGGGTCGCGAAGACCTCGACTGGGAAACGCAAGCTCGCTACCCCTTGCGCGAAGCGGCCGTGAAGGTTAACGAACACCCGGCTAAACCAGGTTATTACACCTGTATGATTCATCTGGTACCCCATTACCAAGCAGACCAAATGGTATCGGAACTGGAGCTGGTCACAGAGCTTATACAGCCGGGGAGCAACAACTGACATGGCACCAGTGGATAAAGACCGCAATTTACGCGAGTCCATTCTCGACCGACTATTTGATGAAGACCCGGGCCTAAGTGTGGACTCGGAAAAAACGCGCCAGCGCAAATTAAAAGACTTACGCAGTAGCGTCCGCCGGGATTTGGAGCACCTGTTAAATACTCGCTATCGCATAGTGTCACCACCGGAAGAACTTCAGCAGGTAGAGACAAGCCTGCTGAATTACGGTCTGCCCGATCTGGCGACCGTTAATATGCTGGATGTGGCCAAACGACGTGAGTTTACCCGCAATATTGAAAATATTATCCGCACCTTCGAGCCGCGCTTTAAAAGCGTTTCCGTGCGCTATCTCGATAACAACGAAAAGACCGATCGTACCCTGCGCTTCCGCATTGATGCCGTTATGTACGCAGACCCAGCGCCGGAAATCGTGGTCTTTGATTCAGTGCTTGAACCCGTACTGCGCGCTGTAACTGTAGAAGAGTCTAAACATGGCTGATGAATTACTTCCGTATTACGAAAAAGAGCTGGCGTTTATCCGGCAAATGGGTGCCGAATTTGCTAAAGAGCATCCGAAAATTGCCGGTCGCCTGGGCATCCACAATGACACCATTGAAGATCCTCACGCATCGCGCCTGATCGAAAGTTTTGCCTATCTCAATGCGCGTATTCAGCATAAATTAGACGACGACTTTCCCGAACTCAGCGATGCGATTTTAGGGGTGATGTTTCCGCATTATCAGCGCCCCATACCCTCAATGTCTGTGGTTCAGTTTGTGCCGGATGAAGATCAGCTCGACAGCAACTTTCTGATCGCCAAAGATACCTTGGTGGAAACGGAACAATTCCAGGGGGAAAATTGCCGCTTCGCCACCATTTATGATGTCGAGCTTTTGCCGATCAAAATCAGCACTGCCATGTTGATCGGTAGACCCTTTGCAACCCCCGGTACGTCGCTCGTGCGCGGCGCGGCCAGCGTGTTAAAAGTTTCGCTCAATACTTTCAACGATGCGATTTCCCTGCAAGAGATAGCACCGCAGAAATTACGGCTATTTCTTAAAGGTCAGCCGCTGTATACCTATCCGCTTTACCAGTTACTGCTGAACGGTTGCCTCGATGTGTTTATGGCCACTTCGGAGGGCGACGTCGATCCGGTTCGCCTCGGCAGTCACGCCATCAAGCCCGTTGGTTTTAAGGCAGATGAAGGCTTATTGCCATATCCGCCAAACTCTGCGATTGGCTACCGCTTGTTGACGGAGTTTTTTGTCTTCCCCGAAAAATTTATGTTTATCGATATAGATTTGGAGGGCAAACTACCCGAAGGTGCAACCAATCGGCTCGATTTTTATTTCTATTTCAGCACCGCTGATATAGAGCTAGAGCACAATGTGTCAGAGGATTCGTTTGCGCTCGGCTGCACGCCTATGGTCAATTTGTTCCGCCATAAAGCAGATCCAATTAAAATCGATCAGACTCAAATGGAATACCAGATCGTACCCGACGCCCGGCGACCGATCGGTTATGAGATATATTCTGTAGACAAAGTTACCGCCACAACGTCCTCTGGTGACAGCAGCGAGTATCTACCGTTTTACGGTTTGACGCACAAAGAACAAAACGATAATCGCCGAGCTTATTGGTACTGTCAGCGCCGTCCGGCAAAAATGGGCTACTACGAGCGCGACGAAGGTACCGACATGTACCTGTCTCTGGTGGATCTGAATTTTAATCCCAACCAGCCATTCGATCGCACTCTGGTCATCAACACCACCTGCAGCAATCGGGATCTGCCGAGCAAGCTGCCGTTTACGTTGGACCACCCACGCCTACAGTGCGTCAATGGCGCGCCGCCCTGTAGTCGCATCCGCTGTCTCACGCAGCCGTCGAGCACCATACGTCCGCCATTAAAAAATCGCGCTCGCTGGCGATTAATTTCTCATTTAAATTTGAATTTGTTGTCCATTAGCGGCCAGGGCAACTCCACCGAAGCCTTTAAAGAAATCCTACGCTTATACGATTTTAAAGAGACCTCAGTGACCCGAGGCTTGATTGAGTCTGTGCAATCGGTACACGCCAAATCCATAAGCGCGCCACTTAATATCGACGGTCACGCCACCATTTGTCGCGGCATCGAAATTGAAATTGAGCTCGATGAAAATCTGTTGACCGGTAGCAGCAGTTATTTATTCGCAACTGTGTTAGAACACTTTTTCGCGCTCTACTGCCCAATCAATTCATTCACCCGTACACTGGTACGTATTAAAGGCAAAGAAGGATACCTGAAAAAATGTCCACCCAGATCCGGCGAAAAAATACTGCTGTAATTGAACAGCTGCTGAAATCGCCTGAGCTAGTACCATTTTTTCAGGCGGTACGACTGTTGGAACGCGGTGCAATATTTCATAACCGACACCGCGATAGCACAGCGATGAACGAAAGGGCGGTCGGACAATTCACGCCGCCAACGACGGAAGTTCTACGTTTTACCACGCATTTATCGCTGGGATTTCCCGACAGTGAAATTATTCGCATCCAACGCGAACAGATGGAGCAGGCATCACGCTGGCATATGACGGTTAGCTTTATGGGGCTAACCGGTTCAACCGGCGTACTGCCTTTTCACTACACCGAGATTCTGTTTCAGCGCTTGAAGATGCGCGACCCGGCACTAAAGAGCTTTCTCGATTTATTCAATCACCGAATAATTTCGTTATTTTTTCAGGCCGGCGTTAAATATCATTTGCCCTTAGCGTACGAACGGCAAAAGCTCATTCAGCAGCGCCGTGAGCGTCTCGATACCCACACTCATGCGATCTTGTCACTCCTGGGCCTGGGCACCGATCATCTGCTGGAGCAACTGACCATCCATCATGAATCGCTGGTTTTTTTTGGGGGCCTGCTCAGCCAGCGCACCCGGCCCGCGAATAGTTTGCGTCAACTGCTGGCATATTATTTTGATGTCCCAGTGGAAGTTCAGGAGTTTATCGGCGAGTGGCACGAGTTGATCGACGATGTACGATCGCGCATGCCTTACCGGGGCAATCCCAAAGGCCAAAATGCCTGCCTGGGGCGTTCGGCGATTTTGGGTGGCAAAGGCTGGTTTGCCCAAGGCAAAATACGCGTTTTGATCGGGCCATTAAACGCCGAGCAATTCAAGCGCTTCGCCCCTGGCACAACAACCTTGCGACGCTTGAATGAGGTAGTCAAACTCTATTCGGGCGGTGAGCTGGATTCGGAGTATGTATTGCGAGTCTCCCGGCAAGATTTACCGCGACGAATCCAATTGCGCCAGGCGACGCCTCCCACCATCGGCTGGGATACTTGGTTGGCCAGCCAACCGGCCGATGACACTACCAGTAAAGGCACGCTGGATATACGGGTCTCCTCCGCGCGCCTCAATTGAGACGTTACGCGGAAGTCGACCTGCAAATAAAATTACTACTTATTACCAAACGTATAACGCAGAAAAGGAAATCTTATGATCAGCATCGACCTTAAGGCTCTCGTGGGCAAGCTGAACGAATCAACCCGCATTGCCCTAGAGGGTGCCGCAGGTTTGTGCCTGTCGCGCACGCATTACAACGTCGAAATCGAACACTGGCTCATCAAATTGCTGGAGAACAGCGACAGCGATATCAATGCTGTTCTCAACAAGTACGAAGTGAACCCCGGCCGCCTGTTACAGCAGCTGAACGCTGAACTGGACCGGATTCGCGCCGGCAGCACGCGCGCGCCGGCGCTGTCACCCAATATCGTGGATTTGGCTAAAAATGCTTGGTTGTTAGCGTCGGTAGAATATGGCCACGGATTGGCAACATCGGCTCACATTCTCGCTGCACTCTTGCTGGACGAGAACTTGCGCCGCCAGATCAACGTTGAAGAGTTGCGCAAAATCGCGCCCGAGTCACTGCGGGACATGGTGCGCGCCATTGTCGGCACCACCGGCGAATCGGCTAACAGTGCCATGGGAGACGTCAATGCCGCAGATGGCGCACAAGCCCCGGCGGTGCCCAGCAAATCACCAGCGCTGGATAAATTCACGGTCAACCTGACAGACGCGGCGAAAAAAGGAAAGATTGATGCGGTGCTCGGCCGAGATGAGGAAATACGGCAGATCATCGATATTCTCATCCGTCGCCGCCAAAACAACCCCATATTGACAGGCGAAGCGGGGGTCGGCAAAACCGCTGTGGTTGAGGGCTTTGCAATGCGCATCGCCTCGGGCGATGTGCCAGATCCCCTAAAAGGGGTCGTGGTTCGCAGCCTGGATCTAGGACTGCTGCAAGCCGGCGCCAGCGTTAAAGGCGAGTTCGAAAACCGGCTGAAGTCGGTTATTGCCGAGGTTAAGGCTTCGCCAGAGCCCATCATCATGTTCATTGATGAGGCCCACACCCTTATAGGTGCCGGTGGCAAAGAGGGCCAGGGGGACGCCGCCAACCTCTTAAAGCCAGCGCTCGCACGGGGAGAGTTGCGCACCATAGCGGCGACGACTTGGGCTGAATACAAAAAGTATTTCGAGCGCGATCCGGCACTCACACGCCGCTTTCAAGTGGTCAAAATTGAAGAGCCGAGCGAAAGCAAAGCCATTGATATGATGCGCGCGATTTCCGTGATGCTGCAAAATCATCACAAAGTGCGCATCCTCGACGAAGCCATTGTCGATTCGGTGCGCTTATCAAGCCGCTATATCACCGCCCGCCAGCTACCGGATAAATCCGTCAGCCTTCTCGACACTGCCTGCGCGCGCGTCGCTTTAAGTCAAAGCGCGACACCTGCAGCCATTGAAGACACCCGCCGGCGCATCACGCAATGTGAGACCAACATTCTCGCCTTAGAGCGTGAAAATGCGACCCTCGGAAACTGTGAAGATACGATTTCGCAACTAAAAAGCGAGCGCGCGGAACTTGATAAAGTGCTGGTGCAGCAGGAGGCACAGTGGCAGGAAGAGAAAGCTATTGTGGCGCAAATTCACGAGTTGCAACAAAAAATCGAAGATGACTTTCAGCTTTCTCGCACACCTGTAGATGCAAGCGAAAATCAAGATCGACAGCCATTGAGCGCTGAAGAGCTGGAAACCATCAAATCCCAATTGCACACTCTCATCGCGGATTTAGAAAAAGTGCAGGGCGATGACCCCATGATGCAAATTAATGTGGACAGCCAGGCAATTGCGGAGGTCGTCGCGAATTGGACGGGTATACCGGTCGGTAAAATGGTGGCCAACGAGATTCAACAAGTGTTGCATCTTGGCGAGAACCTCGGCGAGCGTGTTATCGGCCAACCTCACGCACTGGAAGCCATTGCCCAGGCGATTCGCACCTCTCGCGCCGGACTGACCGATCCGCGAAAGCCGGTGGGTGTGTTTTTTATGGTGGGGCCAAGCGGCGTCGGTAAAACCGAAACCGCGCTAGCACTTGCGGATATTCTCTATGGCGGCGAGCAAAATATCACCGTCATTAATATGTCGGAATTCAAGGAAGAGCACAAAGTCTCCATGCTCCTCGGTTCACCTCCAGGATATGTCGGCTACGGCGAGGGCGGTGTTCTAACGGAAGCCGTTCGCCGCAAACCTTATAGTGTTGTCCTGTTTGACGAGATGGAAAAGGCCCATCCCGGTGTGCAAGATGTTTTTTATAACTTATTTGATAAGGGCACTATAAAGGATGGCGAGGGCCGCGATATCGATTTTCGCAATACCGTTATCATCATGACGTCGAACGCGGGTGAAGAACACATTCGGGCTATGTGTGCAGCCGCAGAAGAAAAGCCAGACCCTGAAACACTGCTGGAAAACTTTCGCCCGCAACTGCTGCGCTACTTTAAACCGGCTTTTCTCGGCCGCTCCACCATAATCCCTTATTACCCTCTGGGGGATGAGGACTTGATGAAAATCTGCCAGATCAATATGCAGCGTATCGAGAAGCGAGTGCGACACAGCTATAACGCGCAATTCACTTACGATGAAGATGTGCTGTTGCATATAGTCGCACGCAGTCAAGAAGTGGATACAGGCGCGCGTAACATCGAAAATATTCTGACTCGCACTATGCTGCCCCAACTCGCTTCGGAATGCTTGGGCCGTATGGCGGCGGGAGAGGAAATTAAAAGCATCCACGTCGGCTGTACCGAAGAGGGAACCTTCACCTACCAGATTCAGTAAGCTTTTAACCTGAATAAAAAACCCGGCGATTGCCGGGTTTTTTATTTGGCTTCCTGCAGTGGGCGCAACTCAAACCGATCCGCCGGAATATAATCCGGTAAAACCGGATCGAATAAATCGCCATAGAGATTATGCAATACCAGTTTTTGCTCGACCTTCTGGTCGCTCTTTCGATCCTGCCAAGGCACCACATACAAGTATTTCGGCAGCTCGGTATTGCCTTTAATCACTGTCGTATCCAACTCCATTTGATTTGCATTTTGTGCTCCCGCAGTGACCCACGCACCTAATAACGCAAGCGCAATCAAAGGTTTCGTCGCAAATATGCAGCCAGCTTTTAACAGGGGTGTTAGCGGTTTAATGTCTTTCATTCCATCCTCCTAGCGGGACAAACTTTGTGCGAGGTTATCCGCCCAACTTTTTGTCGCTTCATCTTCCGGCGCGTACTGCAGGTAGCGATTGTAGTAATCGACTGCGGAAGAGATGTCGCGCAAATACACGTCCTGCAGTAGTGCCATATTGAACAGTGCATTCGCGTAAGAGGCATCGACAGCAAGTGCCTGCAAATAGTGTTGCTCAGCCTTTTTAAAGTCGCCCGTCTCAACGGCTAAAAGACCGGCGAGATTGTGCGCCTGAGGAACGCGTGAGAATGAGGCTAAGGTCTGGCTGACGGTTGTTTCTGCGGCTTGCCATTTTTCTTGCTGATATTGGCTTAAGGCTAGGTTAAGCCACAACTCGGCGACATCTTTACGCTCACGTAGCAAATCTTGGAGTAGTCGCTCCGCCGCCTGTGGTTCCTTACCCTCAAGCTTGTCCAGGGCTTGTTGATAGCGTGCCACCTGGGGCTGACTCAACGAATCTACTCCCGCAGATTTGCTCGATAAGTCACCGCCCGTGGTTTGACAGCCGCTGAGCCACACCAAGGTGACCACCAAAATCCAATGCTTCCACGCAAGTCTTTTACACATAAACTTAGGCTCTAAAAATTAATTTTTGCGACGGACACTTCCACCTTACCGGGCCGGCCGTAGCGGGCAGGGAAGAGTTTTCGCAGATGCTCAAGGCTCTTCTTAATTGCCGGGTCGTAAACACCTTGGGCAATACGGTTAACGTTGGTTTCGTAGAACTCAATGGCTTTATCCTCAAACGGAAACGCCTGATCTTCCAGTAAAATGTTGTACTGCTCCAGCTCATCCGCGCTTAAGTTTCTCGGCCTTTCCGACTCCAATAAAGCGCGAGAGAAATTCCGATAAATTTCGCCAATGGCCAAGGTGGAGCCGGTGACATATTCGGCATGTCCGTAAACCGATGCCTGACCATAAAGCTTAATGGCATCCTGCATAGCGGCCTTTTTCGCTTGCAACGATTTTGGTAAAGGATGAGCCAAGCGAATATTCATAAACTCTTTTCGTCGCTGCTCCGCCAAGTCAAAAGACGCTCCTGCTGCCAGATATTGAGTCCGTTCCGTCTTCGCTGATTTGGTCGCTTTAGTATCGGCTTTAACCATTTCGCGCAGCCAGAAGCTACGTTTTTCATCCTCGGCGATCTTGGCATAAATTTCGGCGAGTCGAGCCATCGCCTCCATATTTTGCGCATAGGGACGTTTATAGGTATGCGCGTACTGGCGATAGGCGCGTATCGCCGAGCTGTAGTCGGATTTTTCTCGATACAACTCCGCTGCCTGCCAAAGAGCGGCCACTTTTTCCTCTTCGCTCGCCACATAATCCGACAGTCTCTCAAACTCGCGGGCCGCTTCCAGGCCGCGGTCGACATTGAGATAGGCCACAGACAGTTTTTTGGCTACTTCTGATTGCAGCGAATGTTTTGGATACTCCTGCTTGAACAGATTTAAATAATGAATTGCCTCATCCCACTGCGCCAAGTCCATCAGGATAGCGATAGCATCATAAGTCGCGACAGGTGCCAACTCAGAACCCGGTACTTCTCGTTGGACCCGTATAAACTCGCGGGCGGCCACATCGTTTTGCGCAGCCTCAACCGCTGCTTCCCCTTGACGGTAAATGCTCAGCGCCAGCTTATTCTGGAGATCCTGTTTGCTCGCTGCGCTTAAGGACGAACTGATCAGCAAATCGCGATAGACGTTCTCCGCTTCGCCATAAGCCTTCTGATCGAAATAGGCTTGTGCTTTTAATAGATCGACTTCATGGCGAATCGCGGCAGAAGCGGTGTCGGGCAAAATTTCGGACAGGTTGATCACCTGATCGCGCATGCCTGCTCTAAATGCTTTTTGTACCGCATTCTGGACAATCAATGCCGACTGCTGTTCTGCCGGATACATTTGCGCGTAAAGCTGCGCATAGCGCAAATGTTTACTCATTAGTTCGGCCTGTTGCTCAGCAGGAACTTCACGCTGTAACTTGTCGGTCAAGAATACGGTCGCGTAGGCAGAGTCTTTATCCAGAATAATTTCATCGTCAAATGCGGCAAGCTCGTAGTAATGAAGTGCTTGCGCATCTTGGTTGGCTTGACGTAAAAGCTCCGCGTATAGCTGATAGATTTTATCCTGGCGCGCATAGCTGGAATAATCTTTGAGATATCGCTCATACCAGCTTTTGGCACTTTCGAAATTGCCCGTCTTTTTAGTATTACGGAAGCGGGCATGATCATGCCCCGCAAGCAGCACTATATTCTCGCGTATCGCTGCAAGTGCACGCTTTTTATCAGCGCTGCTAACTTTGGTTTTGGTATTGCGCCAGAAACTGGAACTTGGTTCATAACGCTGATAGAAGGTACTAAAGGCGTCTCGATATTGATTAAAGAATTTCTCACCTTTCCAGATGGTCATAACCGCTAGGCCGGCTTCGATCACTTGCGCATGGTGAGGATAGGCGTTGATAAACGCCTCATAAGTTGCCACCGCATCTGAATAGCGCTCTTGTTTTAGCTGTAGCTCCGCGACCGTTTGATAGGTCTGATAGGCGTAATCAGGTGATGACTGACTGGCAAAGTATTCGTCTATTGCCGAATGGCCACCCAGGTAAATAAATGCAAGGCCGATTGCGCGAAAATATTCTTCAAAAAGCTCCTGCTCGGCTTGATCCTTCATGTCGTTCAACACAAATCCGTGCCGTGCCACAGCCGCAAAATAATCATCCAACGAGTCTTGATACAGCTCTTGCTTGTAGCGCGCCCAACCGCGTTTAAAGAGCGCTCGCTCGATAAACATATCCTGGCCGCGCGCGCCTATCACGTCGGTATAAGCCAGCTCGGCATCCAGATAGTGACCGCGAACAAACGCACTCTCGGCAATACGAAATTTCGCTTCAACAAAATAGGGGGTTTGGGGATAGCGCTGAACCATCTTTTCCAGCGCAACGACCGCTTGATCCGCCTCGCCCACCTGATCGTGAGCTTTGGCAAGTTGGTAGAGCAAATGATCATTGCCCGGCGCATCGGGAAATTTCGTGAGCGTGTCGTTAAGCAAAGAAATGGTATTGCGGACACGCTGTTCGTAACCCGGGTCCTCTAAACCCGATGAGGGCTCGTCGGAGCGAGCCTTTAAGTCTTCATCAAGCGCCAATTCCAACTCGGCGATTCGGGTGACAGCACCGATGCGCAGCTTATCGTCCTGATCAGCATTTTTGACGTAATCGTAATAGGCTTTCTTAATGTCTTCTTTGCTTCTTACGGCGGCCTGAGTCGTGTCTTTGCGCGGCAACTTAATTGGTTTATCCAAGTCGCCAAGCGTGCCTGTTTGCTGCGGCTGGGAGCTGCAACCCGCGATACCAAAGCAAGCGACTGCCGAGAGTAGAAATATACGTTTAAGGTTTGTCATACAGTTGTGCCATACCAAATTTAGCTTGACTCAGGTAGCTGTTCAGCATCCCTAGGCGCGAATCGACGTTTGTGTGAGTAATTCTCTGGAGTCGCTTTTTGTAATCTTCATGCAGGGCTGTAAATTGCCCACCCAATCCCTGTGCGGCGCTTACATCGCGCAGAGCCAATAAATTTTGATAGTTATTCAGCAAAAATTCCGGGAGCCCACGCTGGCCACCATAGATTTCCTCTGCCCGGCTATCCAGCTCCCGGATGGTCTGCAAAGACACATCAAAATCACTGGCTTTAAGCCGTGCTTGCAAGGCTTGCAAGTCTTGAATTTTTGTCTCGTAATGGTGGATGGCCTGCTGATAAGCAATTGCCGCAGCCGCTCCGTCGCCCGCTTCCGTCAGAGCAACGGGCAACAGCAAGTAAGCTTCATCGACACTCAAGTCCGATGGCTTCTTTTCCGCCAAGATACGAAATGCGTTTGCGGCGCTGGCAAAGTCTTTTTGATAAGCGGCGGCAAGACCAATACCCATAAGCGCTTTATTCATAGCGCCGCTATCCAGAGCTACCCGACGAAACGTCTCACGCGCATCTCGATAAAATTCATAATTTAGTTGCGAGTATCCTAAGACCACCAGAATTCGATTGCGTAACTCGGTGTCCTCTTTGCTCTGATCCAATGCTTTAATGGCTTTCTCAAATTCGATATGCGCTTCCGTCCACCATCCCTGCCGTAAAAATGCTGTGCCTTCATTAAGCTTTACATGGCTGAAGTAGGGGGAGGTTGGCGGTATTTCTTGATAGAACTTTAGTGCCTGTCGGTGCTGCTTTAAATTCTGCAGCGCATATCCCATCAGCAAGTGATAATAGTGGTGATCGCTAAGATTCAGCTCACGCAGATCTACGCGGCTGAGAGCCCCCTGAACGCCCTGCCAATTGTGACGGGACTCATAATACTTCGCTAACAGAAAGTAGTTGTATGAGAGCGCGGCCGACTCTTTTCGCTCTCTCAGCGCATCTGTCAACGCCTTAACAGTGGCGGTATCGTTGTTGCGGTAGAGAAATTCGAGTATGCGGTTAAATTCTTTTTGCGACGCGTTTTGCAGCAACAAGTCCTGATTCCTGCGGATGATCGCTATAGCGTCTAGAACGGACGCGCTTTCGACCACCTGCGCAAGAACCTGAATACTCGGAGCCGGAGCAGACTCGCGATTTTTTAGATACTGACGATAGAACTGATCGAGGAACTGTTGATATTGCTGATCGGCAGCTTCCAGCTCATCCACTACCTTTGCGGCTTCGGTCGGGCCTGAGGCGGGGGCCGCCACCAGAGGCGGTATCGTGCCCAACCACACACTGCAACAGACAACCAGAGACCAAGCGGGAACCATCGGCCATCGCGCTGACCGTTTCATCCTGAAGACATTAAACATGGAGCACCTGTCGGTTCATCGCCGAGATCATCGGCAACTCTAACGAACTGATCAAAATTTCGCCGGAGTCTACCAAAAGCCCTACGGCCAGCGCACTCCAGCACGGTGGCTAATGATAATGCGGGGGGAACCTTCTGTCTGCCCTAAGAGCTAATAAAGTGAGACCTGTGCAGGCATCATCCTTTCGTTTGGATTTTGCTTTCTAAAGGTACCCGTCTTTGGCCAGATGCTTACGGTGCGGATGTCGATGCGGAGCAGGTTCGCGAGATCTGTGAATTCTTCGTCCTGATTTTTCCAGACTCTCGCGGCATGGTGTCGACTAATTATCTAGAAGCTGCTTCATAACTCGCTAGCGATGATGAGGCAAAGCATAAGCACGTGATAAGCTGAATTTACTTGCTATAAATGATCATTGGAGCAGGTTTTTACGCGGTACCGGCGAGCGCAGCAGCTATGAAGCAGCTTCTAGTTCATCCTGGCGTGCTTTGGTCGGCAATACCTATTATCTAAATTTTCGCCAGCTTCTCATCTAGTTGATCTAGATATGAAAGCCCGTAAATTGGTTCTTCCAATCTATCAAATAAGTGCCGGGGAATGTCTTTTTCATATTCAGGGAAGCTGCTCGCTATACCGACAGCTATCGCAGCGACGCTGTCGGTATCGCCCCCTAGATTCACACATTCATGCAAAAGACAAGACAATTTTTTAGATCTGATAATACAGGATAGCGCTGCACTGATTGTGTCAGTCGCTTTGACTGACACACGCTCGCGCCAATCAAATCGCCAATTACCAAAGCGACTTGACTTCAAAAATGACTCGAGATCTTCAACACTACCATTCACACGAGCACCAAAGTGAACTGCCAGCGCCACCGCACAGCTTGACGCTATGCCTGATTCGCTGTTGTGTGTCGCTACCGCTTGTATTTTTGCCAAATCCAATACGTCCTTTTGGTCTGGAATGAAGCCTATCGGCATCGCACGAACAGCGGCGCCATTCCTGTCGCTATTTCTGCTTATATTTTTAATCAAATACTTCGCTGTTTCACTCTTCTGTAGGAGTTCATAAAATCCACTAGCATAACCTCTTCTTGGATCTCTTTTAAAACAATCAAATATTTTTGAAAGAACGGCGTCAGCTGACCATGGGAGACCTTCAAGCATGAATTCCGCAATCGCAATAGACATTTGCGTATCGTCAGTATATTTCGCGGAAAACCCGTATAGTTTATGGTCGAAGTAACCTGAAAGATCATTTTTTTCTAGGATCTCCTTGTCATCGCGAAATTCAAACCCAGCGCCATATGCATCGGCTACTGCAATTTCTTTCATCATAACGGCTGACATCCCGTTCTTTTCTTAAATGCTTCAACCAGTTCTATATAGTCGGCCTGCTCCATATCCGCAAGCTGCCTGAGGCACTCTACGAGAATATCTTCAATTATCGGATCAAGTTTGCGCATCTCTTCTAATAACTTTTTATCGAAAACAGCGTCTTCATCTCCACCAGACTCTCCAATCTGACGCCTTTTCTTATACAAGCGACTGGACCAATAAGCTGCTTTTTGTTGTTTCGTCATAGCAGAATATGAGATTTTTTGTTCAACTTGCTTAAGCAGTTTTTCCATTATACGCTCCTCGGTCTCTCGGTACGGCGTATAATAAATCTGCGATGCGACAGCCAGAGCCATTGGCTCCGAAGTGTCACGTAATTCATAGTGTTCATACAAAGTGCAGCTATCCTTTTCGATCAAGTAACTCTTGATGACGGATAAACTCTCTTTCTTTATCCGATGAGGACTTGGCAATGCGCTCAGTCGTTCTTCCGCAGAGAGCAATCGATTCTCATTACTAGAATACTCAATTTCCATTTGTTTTTTTGTTTCAGGATTAGCAACCCAGACAACAACATTGTTAGTTGTGTCTGACACAGATGCCGACAAGATTTGTTCTTGAGCATACTGAGAACGAATTAAACCCGGTATATCTTCGTATTCGAGTGTTTTCATGGAGTTTCTCTTAAAAGTATTCGGCCTTCCGGGGTTTGGCCTATTATTTTGAAATTTTTCCCAGGAGGAATTATTGTTTCTGCTGAATACACCGGCTTTCCAACTTTGTCATGATAGTGGACGCCAAACGCCAAATCCGATATATCTTTCGCGCTTTTAGTCTCAATCTGAAGATTTCTCGTGCCGTTATATGCATCAGAAGAATTTTCTGCAGTGGACCAAAAGTTTGACTGAACAGATTTACCAATGCCATATGCGTCATCGAACGATTTCGTGTTACCGTCTCCATCTAACCTGATTCCACGAAAGTGGATCGGACCCGCATCTGGCATTTTTTCAATTCCCGAAGAAACCAAATTTGCCAATTTTTTCGCTTCAGGCGAAGGCCCTGACGCCAGAGAAGTGTTCAGGTCTCTATAAAAAAGTTTCGTGGTGTAGCCAAAGACCGCGTGAGCTTCGTCGGGGGACAGATCATATTTTTCAATCGCAGTATTGATATTACTTCTATAGTCTATACCTTTTTTTTCCAAATCCTTGTAAAAGCCTGTAATCTCATTTTGTGAAAGCTTTTTAAATTCAGAGACGAGACTCAGGTATTCCGTGGCCTCGGACACATCACCTGGAATTTGTGGCGTGAGCGTGGAAGATTTATCTCTACCCGAACTCAACCTCTGCCCCTCAGGCTTCTCCGCCTGCACCTTGTGCTTGGAATCCACTCCGCCCGTTGTCTTTCTGTTCAACTTCTTGCGCTGCAAAAGACTTCCGAGTTTTCGCAACATACCGCCGAGGGTGCGTAGGCGGGCGGCGTGGCGGATTTTGCTGGCGGCTTGGGCGACGTTGCCGAGGCCCCCGGTAAAGGCCAGTAGCAGCGCGGTCAGGACGATTTCGAAAAGTCCGCCTCCGGCAAACTCCGCCCATTCAATGCTCGACTGCGCGCCAGCGTAATCTTTGCCGAACTGGATGAACAGTTCGCGAAATTCAGCGTCGTCTGCAATATAGGCGACAATTTCATAGGCCTCTGTGACGATGGAAAGCACTTCATCTTTATCTAAGTTCCGGATGTCGATGCCAATCAGGTTGGCGAGGTCTTTGAATTCTTCATCTTGATAGTTTTTGGTCAGGCTCTCGCGCCATTCTCCCCAGGTGAGTTCGCCGTCTCGGTAACTGGTATAGGAAGCCTGCA